>RZYP01000070.1 GCA_009930275.1 Negativicutes bacterium | reverse complement strand
CCCCTCAATCTTTGGTTGGATGGAGAGGCTAAAGGGCTATACCACCTTGCCTTTTCATTCAACTTTGAGGGTGTTGCACTTGCAAGTTGAATCCGCCCATCCTGAAAAAGATGGCCCTTTGATTGCGGCTGAAAAACTCGCTCTCCGGAAAGATCACTGGAAAGCATTGTGGGACAGATTTTGCGAAGCGCCCAATCGTTATTCGAACATCCCACTACAAATCAAAAAATGTAAAATGCCCGGCACCTCAATGATGTGGAGCATGGGCTCAGCAACAGATTATGCGGGCTGGCCGCAGTGGAATGAGCAGCAGGAAACAGAGTTGCGTAAAGTGCTTTTATCTCTTGCCGACAAGGACGCATCCACTTGCAGGACAGAACTCATCAAGCTCGAACAACGTCATGTCCAACGTCGCAGCCTAGTATGGGCTGAATTACAAGAAGCTTCCTTGGCCTTAGCTCTGGAGCATCTGACAGCTATGAGCACAGCCGTCCAAAAGCCCTTGAACGCTGGCACGTTGGACGATGTGACCAAAGCTTACCAAGATTGTGGTTTTGCAGCAGATGCATCGATGTTGTCCGCTCTGGCCGCCGTTGACAGCAAGGATGACTTTAAAGCCGTATCCGCTGTTATCCGCTGCCTTTACTTGCCCTGGCTGGAGGACTCTGCCCGACACCTTCAGAACATCTGGGAAACGATAAGGGTAGATGGCAACCCTGCCGTGGAATCAGAAAGCTGTATTGTTTTTGTTGACGGCTTACGATTTGACTGTGCCCGCAATTTACTATCCTTGCTAGCACACAAAGGAGTTGCCGCCGAAGAACAGATACGGTGGGCAGCCTTACCAAGTGTAACCGGCACAGGAAAACCTGCCGTAGCGCCGCTAGCGGCATCCAGCGCAGCAGAAAACCCAGATCCGACGGACTTTCAGGCACTTTCTTCATATCAGTTTGAAAAAGCCCTCAAAGAAGCTGGCTGGCTCATAATTCGATCTAAAGATCCGATTCCGTCCCCGATTGCCCAAGGCTATCCGGTAGCATCTACAATCAACAAAATCTGGGTTGAAATTGGTAATCTTGACCATGAAGGGCACGAACGCGGAGCGAAAATCGCGAAACACCTGCCCTCCCTTTTGGCAGAAGTGACCGAGCGCATTGAAGCCTTGCTCGCTGCGGGCTGGACCAGAATTCGTGTGGTAACGGATCACGGCTGGCTGCTTATGCCTGGAGGGCTACCAAAAGCTGAACTTCCAAGCGCTATTTCGGAAAACAAATGGGGCCGGTGTGCTCTCATCAAATCGGGTGCAACAACCGACCACCGTGTTTTTCCATGGTTTTGGAATCCGGACCAATCAGTGGTTCTCGCTGACGGGATCAGTTGCTTCCGGGGTAACGAAGAGTATGCCCACGGCGGGCTAAGCCTCCAGGAATGCCTGACCCTCGATCTCATCATCTCCCAGGACGCTCCCACAGGAGTTGTGACGATTGAGGACGTCAAATGGAAAGGGCTTCGTTGCTCCGTGCTTGCGCAGGGCGCTTTCACCGGGATGAAACTTGACGTACGCAAATTTGCTGAAGACTCTGCGTCCTCACTCATCAACAAATCCAAACCAGTTGAAGCGGATGGTCAGGCCTCCGTGTTGGTCATCGACATGGATGGGGACCTTGATGGGACAGAAGCATTTGTCGTGCTGACAAATGATGCAGGCGTAGTGACAACACAAATTTCTACTCAAATCGGTGGATAGCATGGTGGATTTAGACGCAATTGATCGTAAAGCGGCCTCAGCCTTCGAAGGCTATCTGGTACGCAAAGACCTTGTGCGTACATTCAGCCGGCAATTCCCTGTACCGACATATGTCGTTGAATTTTTGCTTGGCCGGTATTGTGCCAGCACGGACCAGGAAGAAATTGATGAAGGTCTTGGCATTGTACAGCGGCAGCTTCTGGATCGTACCGTTAAAGCTGGCGAGGAAGAGCTTTTCAAGTCCCGCGCCAGGGAAAAGGGGCAGGTAAAAATCATCGACCTTGTTTCCGCACGTCTGGACGCCAAATCCGATTCGTACCTGGCGACGCTTCCGAGTTTAAGACTTACTGACGCTCGCGTTGAGTCGGGCATTGTGAGCAAACACGAACGCATGTTGACCGGCGGCTTTTACGCCGAGATCACGCTTAGCTACGATCCCATTATTGCCCAGGAAAAAAATGGCCGCCCGTTTGGAATTGACGGATTGCGTGAAATCCAACTTTCGAACCGGGATGTTCTTGAAAAACTGGGGGAAGCCAGGGCTCAGTTCTCCACTGAGGAATGGAAGACATTCCTACTCCGTTCCATCGGTATTGAAGACCAATCGTTATCCGATCGACAAAAAAATGCTTTTTTTCTGCGCATGGTCCCCTTTGTCGAGCGCAATTACAATCTCGTAGAACTCGGTCCCCGAGGCACGGGCAAAAGCCACCTATTCCAGCAGGTCTCGCCATATGCGCACCTGATCTCTGGAGGCAAAGCGACAGTTGCCAGAATGTTTGTACACATGGGCACCGGGCAGCGAGGCTTGGTCTGCCAGTATGACGTTGTATGTTTTGACGAAGTTTCCGGCATTTCGTTTGATCAAAAAGACGGCGTCAACATCATGAAAGGCTACATGGAATCGGGCGAGTTCAGCCGAGGCAAAGAAAGCATCCGGGCTGATGGCAGTGTCGTCATGGTAGGTAATTTCGATGTTGACGTGGAACATCAGCAACGGGTTGGACATCTTTTCGGCCCCATGCCTCCGGAAATGCGAGATGACACCGCATTCATGGATCGTCTTCACGCATTCCTACCTGGATGGGATGTCCCAAAAATCAGCAAGGAACTGCTGACCAATCATTTTGGGTTGGTCAGTGACTTCCTTTCAGAATGTTGGACGCAACTCCGCAATCAGAGCCGAGTTTCGCACCTTCAAAACAGAGTATTTTTTGGAGGGGCACTATCCGGTCGGGATACTAACGCTGTGAATAAGACCGTGAGCGGACTCCTGAAACTCCTTCACCCTGATGGTACACAGCAGATCCCCGAAGAAGACCTCGAATGGGCCGTTAGGATCGCCCTAGAATCCAGGAGACGAGTAAAGGAACAACAAAAAAAAATCGGTGCCGCTGAATTTCGAAATGCTCATTTTAGCTATGTCATGGGCACGGATGGAGTAGAAAAATTTGTATCCACCCCGGAGCTTCAGAGCGAGAACAGCATTGGCTCTGATCCTTTAGAGCCAGGTCAAGTTTGGACCATCAGTCCTGGCGGGAATGGTGAAAACCCCGGATTATACAGAATCGAAATTAACGAAGGTCCAGGATCTGGTTTGAAGATTCTGAACAAACCTGTGCCACCTGCTTTCAAAGAAAGCATGGGTTACGCGGAGCAGAACCTTTATGCACGTGCCCTTCAATTGGTCGGCGACAAAGATCCCCGACACCATGAATTCACAGCGCAGCTCAGAGCTTTTGATGCGGCCAAGTCTGGAGCAAAGCTTGGGATGGCTGCACTCGTAGCGCTATGCACGGCACTCCTGAAAAAAAGCGTGCGCGGGGGCTTGATACTAGCTGGTGAGATCAACCTAGGCGGGTCGATTGAAGCTATTCATAATCCGGTGAACGTGGCAGAAATTGCCATTGAAAAAGGTGCAACAGCGCTGCTCATGCCCGTATCATGCCGTCGTCAGCTTTTTGATCTATCTGATGAAATGGCGACTAAAATCGATATCCAATTCTACTCAGATTCGAAGGATGCGCTGCTCAAAGCCATTATTGATTAGAACTGACTTTCTTCATAAAATTATAAAAAAACTGTCCCATATGAACAAAGATCAAAAATTACGAAAATCGTTTTTTGATCATACATCATACACTCAATTTAGGAAAGAAGCATTCCTGTAGTTAAAAATTTTTCAAAAATACCACACTTAAAAGCTTTTACATTGAAGATATCCCTATCGAAGAAAATATAATTACAAAAAATTACATACTCATATCTCAAAAAATACAAATAATCTCTCTAATAATTTAACATTTCGAAAATACCTATAATATATACTCACAGGCAAACACACTTAAGAAAAGACAAGAATACGTTATTTAAAAAAGTTGATAAATAGAGAAATTCTAGAAAAACATCAATACACGAGCAAATAATATCAAATCACAGCGGAAAATCTCCCATAAATATAAACCATGAGAATATCTTAAAATCATCTGCGACAGCAAGGCTTTCTTTGTGCGAAAGAATTGCCCAAGGGTAAAAAAAACAAAAGTGTAAGTTACATTCCGTGCGAACTCCAACAATCACCAGTTATCAAAAATTAAATACACAGAGTTGTAAGCAAATAGTCTAAACTTCCTCAAACAAGTCTTTCACTGAAACACCCAACGCACCGGCAAGCGCAGATAGCGTTGACAACGTACAAGACTCGATATTCCCATGCCCATCCTTCCTTGCCTTATGAATAGTCCTTAATGATACCCCGGAAATCCGTTCAAGATTTCTAAAACTTACCCCTCTCATTTCCATCACTGTCCTCAAATTGCTTCTTAGCATCATGATCTCCCCTAAAAAATTTTGGGGATCATGACATAATTTGTTGACCGACGCTGTTAGAATAAAGTACAACGAGCCATCAAACAAACAAGGAGTGGCCATGAAAAAAATTATCCCACCTGGAGCAAAATTTTCTGCGATCGTCGATATTCTCTCAGGCAAAAAAACGCAGTCGGAAGCAGCATTAGACTACGGGATAAGTAACGGATATCTTTCAATTTTATTTTCAAAAACATTGAAAAGTATCCAACAAATCGTTGGAATAGAAGACGAAGTAACTGAAGAAGAGGTGTTTTATCCAAACAAGCAAAACACAAATAAATTGAATGAACAACAAGAAATACGAAGCGAGCTAAACAAACTCGAAAAAAAACTAGCGCATCTCAAATCTAAAATCCGGATGAAATCCTAATGTCAAAAAGCATCGAAAATTGACCCACCATAGGCGTCCAATATTGACCCACTCCGGGCGTGATTATTTGTATCCGACCAACGGCTGTGCATGGGCACGTTCGGGAATGGAGTGAACCCGGAGGGTGAACGGAATTCCCGAACGTGGGGGCCGTGTTAGCGTGTTTGGATGGCCGTCTATCGCTCCCATCGTCGCACCCCTAAGTTTGCCTGTTTGTCGGCCGTGAAGGGCTTGCCGGTGTGGGTCAATTTTCAATGCCGATTATTGGAGAAAGTGGGTCAATATTGCATGCTGATTCACATCCTAAGTGCTTATCCGTAAATAACGCAACACTTATCCAAATCAATGCTCCATTAAATGCGCATGGATGTTCTATCCATGCGCATTCTCCGTATGTTTATATTTTAATGGAACATCCGTCGCTACGTTACAATTACCGAATTTGCCCACAGATAAGCACTAAAAATATTTGAGTGTTTTATTGGCAAAAAAATCCATTTCCCATACTTATCTATAAAGAGGTAAGTATGAATCAAAAAAAATTTGTCATCAGGGTAGACATAGAAACATTTGAATTTTTGCAAAAAAATGCAGCTATAAATTTAACAAGCATCAACAAACTAATCAATGAAATTATCCAAGAATATGTAAAAGATGCGGAAAAAGTGATATCATCAAGAAACTTTGACATTCTAGATACGAGATCACGTTTTAAATCTTACAAATCAACAACTTAAATAAAAAAATTGTAGAAATGGAAAATTATTCTCGCCTTTTAAGCGACAAGCTATAAGTTCGGCATAAGATATTATTACTTATTAATTTTAGATAGTTATAAAAAATCAGAAATAAAACAATTTTTCCCAGAAAATATCGATATCAAAGGTATACTATGAATGAATTAAAAAACTTAACTACATTAAAAGAAATACATGACTACGTAGAAAAAATGAGTAGCATCGAATACAAAAACAACAAACCAATATTAACAGTCTTTAAAGCAATGCATAGTAGGATTTCGAAAACTGTACACCGTTCGTTATATGAATTACTTTCTGAAAATATGGAAAATTACCGTAAGAATGTTGAATTAATCTTTCACGCAAACCAAACAGACACAAAGAAAAAATATGTTACATACGCATTAAAAATTAAAGCATATTACGATTCTTACAATTATAGCTCTTTTCTACCAGAAGATTTTTGTTTAGCAATCAAAAAAGTTCACGATGAAAGCGGAATTTCTGTTAAAGACATTGAGATAAAAACTGGATTCAAACATTTAAAAGACGTGCTCAGAGGCAAAACAAAAACCAAAAATTTGAAGCTCGTTAAAAAGCTAGAGGAAGCATACAATCTTCCGAGTTACACATTATTAAGCAAGGCGACAAATAACAACAAGTATGAAAACAGAGCAGTAACAGTCAAAGATATTCCAGTATCATATAATAAAGTAAAATATAAAATTTTACCATTTATGCAAGATTTCAGTTTTGATTTTTGCAAATGTTCAGAACAGGAAAAAGAAGAAATATGTTCATGGATACTCAACAATATCACTGTAAACAACACAAACTACTCAAAAAAGCACATAATACTCCAACAAGACGAGTACAAATACAAAGAACTTGAAAAATCACCAATTCTCAAAGATGAAATAAAAAACTTAGTAAATTTTAAAGAATCAATAGTTCCAGTTTTTGGTTATAAAAAAAACGAAAACTGGTCTAAAAGTACTTCGAAAAAAAATACAAATATGCTCCTTTATTTTATCGGATTTTATCACAACCACTATTCAGAAACAAAACTACAGCCCGAATCCTATACTTTATGTTTGATTTTTAACAAGTATATCATACATAAGTACATTGATTATCGCGTAAAAAGAAGATCTTCTTTGTCCATTGAAGAAGTCAACTTTCTTACGCTCGTTTGCAGCTTACTCAACAAAAAATATGGATACATCACACAAACTCATTACTTTTTAAATGATGAATTAATTTCAAAGATAACACAACATCAAATAATAGAAAAATCAATTACTCATAATGAAAAAGAATGGATAATATTATGCGAAGAAACACGGTCATATCTAAACGATATAAATTCTGAAATTAAAAAACAATTAAAACAAAAAATAGATCATAATGGAATGATTAAAAAGATTCGAGACCCTTTTTTACCGATCAAGCCAATTTTAGACGACAGGGAGCCACTCAAAGCATATCTCAACATTCTTATTGCCGCCAGACGAAGAATTACTTTTTCGACGTCAACACCATTTTCAACTTTAAATTTTTTGTCTCCCTACATATCACTTATGATTATCTTGCAAACAGCACTTCGAGCAAAAAACATATCATCTCTCATATCAACAAGCGGAAATGACATTAGTGTTGCACAAATTTATTCCCTTAAAAATATTTACTATATTGATGTCCCCTCACATTTAACTAAAAACAAAAAAAGGGTATTTCGAGAACTATCTAACACAAACAATCTCTATGAAGACATCTTATTGTACGAAAACTTAAAAAAATCTATTTTTCCTACCAACATTAATTATTTAATAGTGACAGAAAACTGCACTCCGTACTCATCTGAATCGTACAGCGCCCTAGTTCGACATTTTACAAAAGTATATATTTCTTTTAATAAATACAGAGTGAACCCTGGAATGCCTGGACTTCACAGCCACGGACCTCACGCCCTACGCGACATCATTGCAACACACATAATAAAAAAAACAGGTTCTTACTCAGATGCAGCGATCGCAATAGACGACTCAGAACAAATAGTACGATCTCACTATGCACGGTTTCTACCATGCGATCGCGCACAAATAGTAAAATCATTAACATCAGACGTTTTTAATGAACAATAATATAGTGGATTTAGCGTCTTCTTTATGCTATACTCCACTAAGCATGGGTTTAGCTCCCTTCCCTAGAAGCTTGGGCCGGAATGTGCATCTCGTGCAAACTCGATGCAAGCCGACATCGGCTCGACACCCAAAGTCATCAAGGCATATGGCCTGGGCACCAAATGAAATTTCATGCGATTGCCCTGGCGTACGCTAAACTTAGCATTGACAAGCGGCGTCCACTTAGACATGATAAAAAATTGAGGTATATCAATTTTATTCAAAATTTTGAATACTAATTTTGAATACTTTGGCAGTATTTTAGCCCTATTTCTCTGTATTCAACGATCTTTGACATAAATAATTTCAAGCAGATACCTAAAAAACCTTAGCGTTCGGGACGCAGAGACCGGAGGTTCGAATCCTCTCATCCCGACCAAAGAAATCAAGGGCTTAGATACGAAAATCTAGGCCCTTTTCTTTTGGACCGAACCCATCCGCCACCGTATCCCCCACCTCGACGGAGTTTTTGGCCTTTCCCCCACTTTTCCCCCCTCAATTTCGCACGGACAAGAAAAGCGGAACCCATGACGGTCTCTATGGTGTAGCCCCAAACTTTCGACGCCCCCCACCTTCGTCCCCCACTGCCCGCCACGATGCCGCCTGCGGCCCTTGACTCCCTGATCCACGTCCATGGCTCCGTCGTCTCCGTCGTGCGCTCCATGGGCATCCTGTCGCAACACTACGCGCCCATAGGGCCATGCCCGGCGGCTCCACCCTAGCCAATGTCACGAACAGCACGGAAAGCATGATCCGTGCCACCTAAAAACGTACCACCGCTCCACGGACAATCTCGTTGCCAGCCGTATAATGGCCCACTGTTTGCTTTTCCCTTAGATCGGGTCAGCCATGACATGATCCGCACGGGATGAAATTAGTGGCGTGTTATTGTAGACCAACTCAGTCAACTTCACCGCCGTTCAGTGGGCGCAAAAAAGCCCCGCCAGTTTCCCGGTGGGGCCTTGGCTATTTGCTGCGAAGCCTGCGCTTGTGGCGCCGTGGTTGTGGCGGTCTGTGTTTTTTGCGCTCTGGCTGTTTGGCCACGCCTGTTCATGGCCTGTGCTGCGTTCAATTTCCGGAAGTTCATCCGGATTCTGTGTTTTTTGTGCCTCAAATTCCTTGGGCACGTACTTCGACCCAATGTTCAGCCTGTTCAGGCCTGTGCCTGACATGGCGCTTTAACAGTTTTTCAGGATCGACTAATTAGAATGAGCCAATTAGCGGGCAGACCAAAAATGTGTGTGGTGAAGGCAAGAAAGGCAAGAAATAAAGCGGAGAATTGGAGAAGTGTAGCCATGGTAATAAAAAAGTCCTGGCGACGACCTACTTTCCCACCAGTGGACTGGCAGTATCATTGGCGCTGGAGGTCTTAAC
>RZYP01000291.1 GCA_009930275.1 Negativicutes bacterium | reverse complement strand
TCTCTCTCTCTTTTTCCGTACATTTGTAAGTCTGTTATAATAGAAACGGTAATTGAAAAAATGAAACAACGAAAAGAACGGTTTTTTATCCTCAGTTACGATAAAAAAACGGCGCTCACCGCGGCGGTTATCATCAGTTTTATCCTGGCTTTCGTCATGCTGTCGTCGTCGATGTACTACACCATATCGTTAAATAAAAAAAGTGAGATAGGGCTGGTTGATATCATCACACCGGAGTCTGTTGTCACGCTGCTGGTCAATACGCTGGTTTTCTATTTTCTTTTCCGACTGCAATTTTGGGCGGTAACGCACTTCCTGAACCGGCCGTATAAAATGTGGCTGCTTTTGCTGGGCCTGTTTGTGGTGATTATCTTCCTGTGTCCCCTCTTTTCACAGATGCAGTGGTGGTGGTTTCGCAGTGAAGTATCGCCCGGAGCCTATTCTACATTGCACTATGTGAAAGACTTTATTATCCTTATCATCTCTTTTCTCTTTACGATGTTGATCTATTTTATCAATCAGAATCAAAAGAGAGTGACCGAAAATCAACACCTCGTTTTAGAGAATCTGCAAAACAGATACAATGCGCTTAAGAACCAGACGGATCCGCATTTCCTGTTCAATTCGCTGAATACGTTGAACGGGCTGATCGGGTATGATGACCAACGTGCCAGGGATTATGTCGAACAACTTTCCCATGTGTTCCGCTATACGATGCAGAACAGGGTGGTATCCCGATTGTCCGATGAGTTGGAGTTTGCAGAGTCGTATATCTACCTGATGAAGATCCGGTATAGCGACGGATTGGATGTGCAAATACGTGTCGACGATGAAAAAAAGGGATATTATATGATTCCGTCAGGACTGCAGGTCCTTATTGAGAACGCTATCAAACATAATGTCGTAAGCCGGAGAAACCCGCTTCGTATCGTGATTGAAACCCTCCCGGATGACAGGATGCGTGTGGAAAATAATCTGCAGATAAAAACCGGGGAGAAGGTAAGTAACGGCCTGGGACTGTCTAATCTGAACGAACAATGCAGATTGATATTCGGAAAAGAGATTATTGTCAGTTCTGCCGACGGAGTATTCTCTGTTGAGATCCCGCTCATAAAAGATAGGGATATCTATAAATATACATAAAGGCATTTCGATGAAAGTAGTAATTGTAGAAGATGAGTTTGTTGCCGCACAAAACCTGGAGCGGATGATACAGGCGGTGGATGGAAGTATGGAAATTCAGGCCGTGCTGCAAAGTGTGGAGGAGTCTGTAGAGTGGTTTTCGTTGAACGCTTCTCCCGATGTTGTTTTCATGGATATTCATTTGGCCGATGGTGATGTTTTCTCGGTTTTCGAGGAAGTTGAAATCCTTAGTCCCATTATCTTTACTACCGCATACGATGAATATGCATTAAAGGCATTCGACGTAAACAGTATCGATTATCTGCTGAAGCCGATCAACAGGCAGAATCTTGAGAAGGCGCTGAACAAGCTCACTTCATTGACCTCTCAACAAAATAACAGGGAGCTTGTCTCGCAAATTATGCAATCGATGCATGAATCGAAGATACCCTATAAGAGGCATTTCCTCATTCCGAATAAGGACAAGCTTACCCCGCTGCCGGTGGATGAAATTGCCTATATCTATACCGAATATAAAATAGCAAAAATTATTTGTTTCAATCAAAAGACATTCTCTATGGACAACTCCCTCGATGAGCTAATGGGCCAGTTGAATCCGGCACAATTTTTTCGTGCCAACCGGCAATATATTGTATCACATCGCGCCATAGAGGATATGTCGGTTTGGTTCGGAGGCAAGCTGGCGGTAAATCTTTCAGTAGAAACGCCCGAGCGAATCATTGTAAGCCGGGCGCGCAATCGTGACTTTAAAAACTGGTACATGGATAATATCCT
>RZYP01000069.1 GCA_009930275.1 Negativicutes bacterium | reverse complement strand
CATCCGCCCAGTTGCTTCCTATCGCTTTATTTTTCATCTTTTTTACCTCTTATTTGCAACTTTTCTGATTAAAATTATAACTTAAAAGTTATCAAAAATCAATATTACTTAAATGTGTCTATACCTGTCACATTTTCTCACTTATTTGGATTCCTCTACTTAGTAGGGATAACAGAAAGAAACATTCTAAAACAAAGGAGGACTGTCCTCTCCTGACCAGTTTTAGCGTTGATCAATGTTTGCCCTGATTTATTTTTGAAATACGGGGATAACTGTGAACTAATTGTGAATTAAGTGCTATAATTACAAATGTGTATTATATGCTTTACAATAATTTGAGAAGAGTCTTAGCAATGAACATCAAAAAACAGTATTGTCTCTGGCATTGGCAGCTATTGGTTGTTTTACCTCCTTAGCTGGCAATGCTAATGCTGCCGAAAGTAATTTCGTGACAGCAGATTGGATTGACCAGGAAATCAAAACGGCCTGCAAGACTCAGACCACCAAGTATTCTATTCTGGTACGCGACCTCAAAACCGGAGAGGAAGCTTATCTGAACCCTATGCGTCAACGTTCAGCAAGCTTAATCAAGGTTTACATTATGGGCGAAGCTTACCAACTGAAAAAGGAAGGAAAACTGGACTTTAACGAACAAGTCATTATCCATAAGGAAGACCAGAAAGCCTGGGGCTCCTTGGATAAAGTTCCTGCCGGCACCAAAGTTACTGTACGCCAGCTGATAGAACAAATGATTGTTGTCAGCGATAATACAGCTACCAACCTCTTAATTGACAAAATCGGTTATGACCGCGTTAACGGTTTTATAAAAAATATCGGCTGTACGGATACGGTTCTCGGCAGAAAGATGTTAGACTCTGCTGCTGCCAAAGCTGGCCGCGACAACTGGACTTCACCAAAAGATATGGCTCATTTTTATGAACTGCTTTACCAAGGCAAGTTAGTTGACTCCAAGAGCGACAAAGAAATGATCGGCATTTTGTGCCGTCAACAATGGAACGAACGCATCCCTGGCAACCTGCCTCATGACTTGCGCATTGCGCACAAGACCGGCGAGCTTGGCAATGCGATTCATGACTGCGGTATCATATTTGGACGTAATCGTGATTATGTTCTGTGTATTATGACGGCAGACGTACCTGATGAAAATCGTGGCTATGATGATAACAATGCTTTGGTGTTTAATGATATGGCTTTGATTTCCAAACTCATCTGGAATAAGATTGATGATCCAGTCTTATCTCAAAGCGGCGTTAACTATTATTAATTCTCAGTTCAACTAAATTATAAAACAAAGAGGAGCACGGGCATGAATGCCCGTGCTCCTCTTTGCTATAAGATCCCTCCGCTGCGGTCGGGATAACAATAACCTTTTCTCTCCATCTATCAGTTTCGTCGCCAATAGATGGCGTTCTTCTTCCTTTCGGAATTATTTAAACTTCTTTATATATAATTAAACCTAGCCTTGAGTGCTTAAACGATCATAAAGCTGCCTGAACTCTTCATGTGAGTCAATAAAAATTTCAACTAGTCTGGGATCAAAATGTATCCCTTTGCCCTGCTGAATAATTTCGCAAGTTTTTTCATGAGAAAAAGCTTCCTTATAAATTCTTTTAGAGCGTAGGGCATCATAAACATCAGCTAGTGCCATTATACGAGCAGAAAGGGGAATTGCCTCCCCGGCAAGGCCTTCCATGTAACCGCTGCCGTTCCACTTTTCATGGTGATATCTTGCAATATCCATGCCCATTTTGATAAACTCGTTCTGCTCATGCTGCTGACCAACTTCTGCTAGTGTATTATATCCTATCACTACATGTGTTTTCATTTTAGCAAATTCTTCCTCAGTAAGTTTTGCTGGCTTCAACAGTATATTATCAGGGATGCCCACTTTACCTATGTCATGCAATGGCGCAGCTTTGTAAATGGTTTCTATAAATTTTTCATTCATCTGCTCTGCATAAGGCGAAACTGCTTTCACTTTTTTCGAAAGGAACCTGCAAAAACTAGCAGTACGTTCAATGTGTGTTCCCGTGTCGTCGTCACGAGATTCAGCAAGCTTGACCAAAGCGTAGATAGTGGCCATTTGCGCCGCCGAGATTTCCTGCACTTTAGCTTCAACAAGTGCTTCTAGCTGCATATTATATTTTGCCAGCTCTCCCTCTACTTTCTTCATGGCTGTTATATCTTGAATCGTTCCATAAAAATGAAACACTTTACCTTCACTGTCAATTTCCGGATTAAACCTGAGCTGGACCCATTTTATCCGCGCATCGCGCATAATCAGCCTGTAAGACGTCGTCCAAGGTTTATCAATTGTAAATATCTTCTCATACCTCAGTTTAACCTTTGCAAGGTCTTCGGGATGCACACAGGCAAAAAAGGTTTCTACGGAAGCCGGTTCAGTGCGATCGACCTCCAAAATATCACGCATGGAATCAGACCAGATCAATTCGCCAGAATCACGATAAAAATCCCAACGTCCAAGCATGGCAATGCTCTGTGCTTCAAACAGCATCTCCTGGCTGCGCGCCAGTTGCTTATTAAAAACTTCAATCTGTCTGGCAATAACAGCATAATCCATAAGCAGACGTGTCAATAATTCATTTTGAATGTTTTGGTCAATTTCTTTGGCAAACTGATCCAACGCATAAAGCGCCAAATCTTTATCCTTGCACATTGCTATATTCTTTGCCAAGGCTTTCTGCATAATTATGTTTTTATCATTCATATCACTCACCAAAAATTAAATGCTCAATACCGACATTTTTTGTCATACTCAAATACCGGATAATTGCTTTTACGTCTTCCTTATAAGGAATAATACTGCCATGCTGTGGAGCAATACGTTCAATATCTAGTGCCGCAATTGTTTGCAAGGCATGCTTGGCTGCTAAATTTGATGTCATTACTGTTTGATGAAATTGCCTAATTCCCTTGACAGGGCATATTTCAAAGCCCTTCTGACAAACATCTGTATCTGTATTGGAACACTCCCTACACTCCTCAGTGAGTTCTAGGAACAATTTCCATTGTTGATCAAAGCTGCCAAATAAATCGCTTGAAAACAAAGTCTTGGTCTTCGTATCGTAGGTCACAAAGCTGCCTGGTTCGTGGCAAAATGGGGTAGCATAAAATTCGAGTCTCCTGCCAGTCGCAAAATCAAAATGACTGTCCAAATTGCGAAAATCCATCCTGGGTGTTTTTGATGAATAATAATGAATAAAAATATTATTGTCCTTATGCGAGATGATTCTGAGCTTATCGGTATTAATAATTGCTTCCAGTTGAGGCAAACTGCCGCAAAGATCCGGGTCATAATGATGATATATTAAACGTGTAATTTGTGAAGGCTGCACACCCGTCCTGATAACCTTCAACATAACGGTACTAAAATCATCTCTGCTGCCTCCATCAATCAGGATGGCTTCATCTCCTTCAACGATGAGATATGGATTACAATGCAAACCCGCGCTTCTGTCAGAATACCCTACCCAATATATGCCATCAGCAATTTTAATTGACTCTTTCTCCAAAGAAACATCATCATATTCGTACATGATGTTCCCTCCTTCCATTAAATTATATCTCCAAAATATGCTTTATGTCTGTTTTTGTTAAGCCTATTTAAATTCGTATGAATTAATAAAAAACACTATTATCAGCAATGCTACTGGTAAATTTTATTTTCGCCGTTATTTTCTTTGTTCCTGCCAAAACTTATACTTTTTTATTAGGTGTACATATTATAGGTTATTTGGGCATGAAAAATAGTGTCCAAGGGCCTCAATGCCTTGGACACTATAAGATCCATCCGCTTACGTCTTCTATTTTTTCTCCACGAGCGGCAGCAGGTAGCCGTAGCCTTTTGCTGCCATTTCTTCTTTCGATATGAACTGAAGCGAGGCGCTATTGATGCAGTAGCGCAGACCGCCTAGCTCACTCGGCCCATCCGGGAAAACATGTCCGAGGTGAGCGTCGCCCGTTTTGCTTCTGACTTCAATCCGCTGCATCCCAAGGGTACTATCTTTTAATTCCTGTACTAAATCAGGATTGATTGGTCTCGAGAAACTCGGCCAGCCGCAGCCAGATTCGAACTTTTCTGTCGACACAAAAAGCGGCTCACCAGTCGTAATATCCACGTAAATACCTTCCTTGAAATTGTTATAATATTCATTTTGGAAGGGTGCCTCAGTTGCGCTGTTCTGTGTAACTTCATACTGCAAAGGCGTCAGCGTGGCCTTTAATTCTTCTTTGCTTTTGACTTGATATGGTTTCTTTGCAGCTTGCAGTGCCTTAGCATTCGCGAATTCTGCTTCGCCAATATGACAATAACCGCCTGGATTTTTGTCCAGATACTTTTGATGATATTCTTCAGCCGGATAATAATTGCTCAAGGGCTCGACTTCGATAGCCAAAGGCACAGGGTATTCTCTTTTCAGTTCTTTCAAGGATTCCTTGATGATTGGCAAATCAGTTTCATCAATATAATAAATGCCTGTTCTATACTGCGTACCGACATCGTTGCCCTGACGATTGATACTGATAGGGTCAATCACTTCATAAAAAAGTATCAATAAATCTTTTAGGGGCAAGACATTTGCGTCATATTCGACTTTTACCGTTTCGGCATGCCCGGTGTTTTTGTAGCATACATCTTCGTAGCTGGGATTTTCCGTCCGCCCGTTGGCATAACCTACTTCAGTAGTTACTACGCCCTCCAGTGCACTCAGGTATTTTTCCGTGCCCCAAAAGCAGCCGCCGGCCAAATATATTGTTTTTAAATCCATAGCATTTTCTTGTTTCATAAATCTAACATCCTTTCAGTTCAAGCCTTCATCATTACAGATAAGTAATTATACCAGCTTTCTTCTCTTTTCTTTTCTATCTTCCTGCCATAAAGATAAAAGTTTGAAAGAATGTCACATAAAATGAAATAAAATAGTCCGAACCTAAATGACTTAAGTTCGGACTATAAATAAGTAAATGTTAAACACTAATGTCTTTATTTTTGGTCAATTTAAAGAACAGCAACAAAGAAACAATCGAAGTCAGTGTCAGAATAGTGGAATACGCTGCCGCATTACCAAAATTGCTTCGGATGACTTCTGCATAAATTGCCACCGTCAGAGTACTGGTTGAACTGGTATAAAGAATAATGGAGGAACTCAACTCACTGATCAAGGTAATCCAGCTCATAATCGCACCAGCCATTACGCCCGGCAGCATCATCGGCACCGTTATCTTTCTGAAAGTCTGAAATTCCGTGGAACCCAAGCTGATGGCAGCTTCCTCAATACTGGGACTTATTTGCGAAATAATGGCTGTACTCGAACGAATGGTATATGGCATTCGCCTGATTGCGAGAGAAAGAATGATGATTATCGCTGTACCGCTTAATAACAGAGGTCTGCTGTTGAAGGCATATAAAAACGAAATACCCAGAACGGAGCCTGGAATAATATAAGGAAACATCGTCAGTGTATCCAGCATTTCGGTGACAAAAGATTTTTTGCGTGCCGTCAGATACGCCACAAAAACACCGATAACCACAACAAGCGAAATGGCGCATAACCCAAATATGTAGGTATTGATAATTGAGTTATTATCCTTTGCCAAAAGTGTATTTTCGTAATTGCTGAAACCCAGATTGCCTGTATAGACGGTACCCCCGCTCGTTTCTAAAAAAGAAGTGTATATTACCGTGAGCTGAGGTAATATAGCTAATAATGCAATGCCATAGACGAATAGATAGGCAAAAAGCTTGCGTATGCCTTTTGGTTCAACCTGTTCCATCGGTTTTAACGCTGTCATCGAATAGGCATATTTATTTGACAGATATCTTTGCATGAAGAACAGTATCAGGGTAATAGCTATGATAATGACGCAGAGCGCTGCCGCAAAATGGTCATCCGTACTGACTTCTCCCATGAACTGCGTATAAATTAATACCGGGAAGGTTCGAAACCCTTCGCCAATCAACATCGGTGTACCAAAATCGCTGAACACGCGCATAAATACCAAGAGCGCTCCCGCGAGCAAGGACGGCATAACCAGCGGCAGAATTATCTTGATGACCCTTTGAAAAGCGTTCAGGCCTAAACTTTCTGCAGCCTCATTCAATGAGTTGTCCAGATTTTTCAGAGCGCCTGATACATACATATAAATCAATGGAAAGCTTTGCAGTGAAAAGACCAGGACAATACCTGTAAAGCCATAAATACTTGGGACATGCCAGCCAAAACTTTCCGTCAAAAACTTGGTCCAAAAGCCGTTGCGGCCAAAAAGCTGAATCCAGGCATAGGCGCCGATAAACGGTGGCGACAGATAAGAGATAACAATCAGGATATTCAAATATTTGCTGCCGGGAACCTTGTAACTTCTTAATAGATAAGCCATTGGCAGTCCAATCAGCGAAGCCAGCAGTGTTGAAGCTACTGTCACGTAAAAACTGTTGACCAGCGTGCTCCAATAATATTTACGTGCAAAAAACTTCTGGAAATAGTCCATGGTAAAGGTTATATCACTTGTATTGGAGGCCAGAACGCTTTTATACAACACCTGCGCTAACGGATAAACGACAAAAAGCACAAAGAAAGACAAGAGCAAAACTGCAATCCCGATCCATATGTTAAAGCCCTTCTGCTTCATCGCCTCTGCCTCCCGCAATCAAATTCTGCGTTCCATCAGCTGTAAAGACGTTAATTTTTGGCGCGTCAACAGTTAAATAGACTTTGCTGCCTGCACTGTTGTTAGTAAGTTCCGTATTTTGAATTACCTCTATTTCCTGTCCGTCACTTAATTCAAGAAAATAGTGAGTATTAACACCTAAAAATACGCTATGCCTTATAATTGCCGGTATACCTGTTGTGATAGTTTCATCAATGCAGAATTCTTCCGGCCGCACTGCGACAATAACTTCGGTGCCCTCTTGAGTGCTTTCAGCTAGTCCTGGTATCGCAGCCCAATAATCGCCGAAGTTCAAACCCTGCACACCATTTCTTACAGCCACTTTGGTTTTCAGAATATTGGATAGTCCAATAAAAGTTGCTACAAATGTATTAACAGGCCTTCTATATATTGCCTGCGGCGTCCCGATTTGTTGAATGACACCGCCATTCATGATGGCGATACGATCAGAAACCGCCAACGCTTCTTCCTGGTCATGCGTTACATAAATTGTCGTGATACCAATCTTTTTTTGAATTAATTTGATGGCATTGCGCATTTCCACACGCAGCTTGGCGTCCAGATTGCTCAATGGTTCATCCATCAACAGCACTTCCGGATGAATGACGATTGCTCTCGCCAAAGCGACACGCTGTTGCTGCCCGCCCGATAACTGGCTGGGCATCCGATCTTTAAGATGTTTGATTTTGACCGTATCTAATATATCTTCAACTCTTTGCTCTATTTCTTCTTTCGCTA
Source organism: Negativicutes bacterium (assembly GCA_009930275.1). The sequence goes on along the minus strand of RZYP01000069.1, from coordinate 1,874 downwards.
TTTTGCGATTTTTTAAGCCGAACGCCACGTTTTCCTTAACAGACATATGAGGAAAAATTGCGTAATTCTGGAAAACCATTCCCATATTCCGTAGATTGGTCGGAATATCATTGACAACCTTACCATCAATAGAAATCTTGCCGCCTTCTATGGAGTTAAAGCCGATAATCATGCGCAGCAAAGTAGTTTTGCCACAGCCGGAAGGACCCAATAACGTAAAAAACTCCCCTGGTTTCACTGAAAGTGATAACCCGGAAATAATCGTATCTTTACCAAAAATTTTTGTTACCTTGTCTATATTGATCGCAACACTCACATAAACTCCCACTTTCATCAAATATTGGAATCATAGCAATAAGAAGCTATGTCGGTGTCTAAAGAAAAAGGGCTCTCTAAGGAGCCCTTTTCAATGTCAGAAACTGCTACATGGATTTCTCCAGGTACTCACTGAATTTTTTAGTAATTTCTGCCTTGTGCGCCGCAACCCAGGCTTCATCGTATTTAGGAGCCAGTTTAATTTTGTCTATCGGAGTCATATAACCGGCAAGCTGCACACCTTTACGCAGCGGACGAACGGTCAACTCTTTGCCGACAGCGCTTTGAATTTCTTCGCTCAGCATGAAATCAATAAACTTTTTAGCATTTTCCGGATGTTTGCAGTTCTTGATTATTTGTACGGATTCACCCGGGAAAATTGCCCCTTCTGTTGGGAACACAACAGCAACTTTGGCACCATTTTTGACCAAACTCGCAGCTGGATCTTCCCAAGTCAGGCCTACGACATATTCGCCGCCAGCAACGCCTTTGTATACCTGGCTTGAGCTATTAGCCATCTTGCCGTTCAGGTTAGCGATAAATTTCTCAACATAGGCCCAAGCTTCTGGAGACATTGGATCGCCGTCTTTGCCGTTTGCATAAAGCATAGCCATCAAGGACTGGAAGGCAGAACTGGAGTTAACAGGATCGCCAAAAGCGATTTTTCCCTTCAATTCTGGGTTGAGCAAATCAGCAAAACTATCTATTTTCATATTACCTTTTAATTCGTTATTAACAATAAGAACTGTAGGATCAGCAAAAGCCGGTGTGAATACGCCATGCTTGTTTTTGAAGCCATCCATCATCTTATCATTTTCTTTCGAAACGTATTCCATGAACAAGTCCTTCGAGCCGGAAAGCATCGTTTCATCGGCTGCCCACAAAACATCACCCAAAGGATTAGCTTTTTCTGAGCTTACTCTTTTAACCACTTCGCCGGTACCGGCAACAACGAGATTAACTTTGATGCCAGTAGCTTTTTCAAACTTGGGAATAACAGCATTGTTCAAAGACTCGCTGCGTGCCGAATAAACAGTTAAAACTTTTTCTTCCTGTTTCGAGTCACCAGCTTTTTTCTCTCCACCGCCACAGCCTGCAGTAAGCAATAGCAAACCGATAACTGCGGTTAAAGCCAAGATTTTTCTTTTCATTCTTATGCATCTCCCTTTTTGTTTTGCCCTATGGCCATATCATCTAATGGTCACGCCGATATAGTTATATATAGTATAATCCTCTGTAACATTATATGCAACATTTACAGGTAATTGTGTGCAATTGCCAACAAGAATAAGCTGCTTCGGCACGAAAAAAGACCAACGGGCACCGTACCCTTTGGTCTACTGAAAAAAACAAAAACGTCTTAAGTATACTAATCATACTTAAGACGTTTTTTTAGTTATTTTGAATTAAATAAACACCGACAACCAAAAGGCCTACGCCTAGCAATCTCATGTTACTGATTAAATGCGGCTGTCCGGTCAAAAGGCCGAAATGGTCAAAGATAATTGCCAAAATAATTTGGCTGGCAACAATTATACTGAACATATTACCAAAACCAA
>RZYP01000290.1 GCA_009930275.1 Negativicutes bacterium | reverse complement strand
GCAACAAAAAAAGAGCGAATGAATACGCTCCACTTAAGTGTCCTTGAATCACTTCCTCAGAGGTGACCAGATATCATCCTCATCACTGAATATGTTACGGATTGTCTGATAAACTGGGCTACCTTTGCACTTTGAAGTTTCTGATATGCTAAGAAAGTCACAATATCTTTGCAAACCATCTTTCATGCTCCGAAAGGTGCCTGCAACTTTCGTTTTTCCTTTAGCCACTCTCAGTGATCGTTCTGATAGGTTGTTGTCAAAAGGAACCAGGAAATTCTCTAGAAACAGAAGGTGATTCTTTTTATATTTACCAAGCCTTGCGGCGAGATTGAACCCATTAATATAGTATTTGGTTGGCGGATGAGTCGAATATTCTTTGCTGGACTCACTGAGAATCTCTTCGTATTTATGATGATATTCTAGCAGAGCTTCCTCAGCGAAGGAAGTTTCTCCAGCTGCAAGGAGGACCTTGCGGTCTCTATTCATGTCCAGCAGAAGTTTTCTCATCTGGATATGCCACTTCAAATGAGGCTCATTCTCGGCTGCATCTAGGAGATAGCGTAGCACATGTACATTACATTCCTGATGGTCCGCACCAAAACGGTAAAAAGAGCGATCATGATCATGCACGATTATTCCGCCATAGTCATCGATAGGACTGCCCGTAAGGGCAGCGATTCCTTTATGAGCATTTGCAGAGTAGACCTTTCCGTTTTTGTTGGCATACACATAGATATGGGCATTCTTTCCACTTACTCTTGCGTTTGTCGCATCAGTATGGATCACCGGAGACTGTCTAAGGTCTTTGATGATTTCATTGAGAGATGAAGATGCCCTGTTAGAGAATTCCGTTGATAGGTTGCTTAGGGTGCCTTTGGAGATGGAGATTAATCCATCGCTCATTTCCCATAGTGTTTCTGCGGTCTTATCAAGAGAAACGTTACAACGGTTGTTGAGAAAAACAGAAAGCGCTTTGATCTCAGGACCATAATTGACTTCGTTTGGCAGGCCTTCAGGAAATTCCGTATAGAAACTAGTGCCGCATTTGTCACACTTGAATTCTTTCGATATATAGTCCGTGGCAGAAACGGTCACCTTAAGGTCAATCAGCTGCCTTGTCTTGGATCGACCTGTCGTGTGAAGATTATCAGAAGAACAGAAAAGGCAGGCACAGGGAATCGAAAGATTCACCTGGCTGCTGGAAATCTGTTTTTTTCTATGATGTCCCTGATGTCCAGGCTGACCTCCGGGCTTTCGCCCGGTTTTCTCTCTGCCGTTATGGATTGTTTCATGTCCCATACACAGCGAAGATGGAATGGATGAGTTGGTATAGTCCCGATTGATTTGAGCCTTAAGTTTCTGGATGATTCCATCCCGCTCAGAGAGATCTTTACAGGAGATTTGCATCTGATGTTCCATCTGGACTTTCAAATCTGCTGCATCAAGTTCGGCGATGCTAAGATCGAACTCCAGGCTTCGGATTCTTTTGAGGTCGGATGAATGCTGTTCGGAAAGTTTCGCGTTTTTCTTCTCAATTTGCGCGATTCTGCGGTCTTTTTTAGCAATTTCTTCCGCGTGGAGTGAAATCAATGAGCCTAAATATCCTTCTGACTGAATTTTATTCAGCTGCGTACGCAGCTTGAAATTCTCTGCGTGAAGACGATTATCTTGCTTAAACAAAACAGGCATAAGACCCCACCTCCTTAAAAGAATTGTAAACTTTCATATAATATCAATATAATAATTATATCATATACAACCAATAAAGTCCAGTTATTTAAGGATTATTTTTTATTGAAACATAGTTATTTCAATGGTTATATGGATTTTAGCACAAGAAAATAGACCAGTTTTTATACTGGTCAAATGGAACTATTTCAGCCAAGTTATATCATTTAATTGTTTAAGGGTGTGAACAGTAAC
>RZYP01000068.1 GCA_009930275.1 Negativicutes bacterium | reverse complement strand
TCTTATCGTACTCCATAAAATCAATCCTACTCCCACGCATATAGCTATGTCAGCCACATTAAATATCGGCCATACACGAAAATCAAAAAAATCTATAACCAATCCAATCCTGATACGGTCAATCAAATTGCCCAAAGCACCACCGGCAAATAGTGCGATGCCAAGTTGTACAGGCTTAGGCTCTTTCATTAAAGCACGCCTATAATAAAAAAAGACGGCCAGTACCAGAACTGCAGTCGCTACGAAAAACCATCGGCTATTTTCCAAAATACCAAAAGCCGCGCCCGGATTTAAAATAAATGTTAAGTGGAAAATCCCTTCAATAACAGGAATTCCCGCACCCTCAGTCATATTAGTCGTTACCAAAAATTTCGTTAGCTGGTCGATAATAACAATCATCGCAGCAATTATGATTAATAACATAAGTTTCCCCTGCCGCCTAAAATTAATAATTAATTATAACAGAAAAAACAGCTTCCAACAACTGCGCAGAAGCAGATCAGCCTCAACTATGTAAAAAGGCACTATCCCTTTTTAGGGATAGTGCCTTTTTTTGCACCTATAAAAAATATTAATATAAGATTTTATTAGCAATAACCAAACGTTGAATCTGATTGGTTCCTTCATAAATTTGCATGATTTTTGCATCACGCATCATTTTTTCAACCGGATACTCACGGGAATATCCATATCCGCCCATAATTTGGACAGCATCCGTAGTAACTTGCATAGCGACGTCAGCGGCATAGCATTTTGCCATAGCGGCTTCCTTCGTAAAGTTCATGCCTTGATCGCGCATCCAGCATACCTTTTGTACCAGCAAACGTGCGGTTTCCACCTTGATAGCCATATCTGCAACCATTGCCTGTATCATTTGGAAAGATGCTATCGGCTGGCCAAATTGTTTTCTTTCTTTAGCATATTTGACCGAAACATCAAGTGCGGCTTGCGCTAAACCAACGGAAACAGCGCCGACAAACGGACGTGCCGAATCCAAAGTAGTCATAGCGATCCTGAAGCCTTCGCCTTCACGACCAACGCGATTTTTTGCCGGTATAACAACATCCTGCAAAATCAATTCGCAAGTATTTGAAGGACGAATTCCCATTTTATCTTCTTTTTTACCAACCTTGAAACCCGGGGTTCCCTTGGGAACAATGAAAGCTGTTAAACCACGAATGCCACCTGATTTTCTGGTATTAGCAAATATCAAAAATGTATCTGCAACTCCAGCGTTAGTGATAAAGGCTTTAGTGCCGTTAAGAATGTAATTATCGCCATCCTTAACTGCAGATGTCGCTACTCCGCCCGCATCAGAACCCGCATTAGGTTCAGTTAAAGCAAACGCCGCCAATCCGCCTTCATTCAATAAATTGCAGTGTTCAACTTTTTGCTCTTCAGTCCCACTCAATAAAATAGGATAAGACGCCAAGGAATTTGCTGCCATAGAAGTCGCAATCCCAGCGCAGCCTTTGCCCAACTCTTCATAAATCATAGCAACTGTTACGCTGTCAAGCCCTGGTCCGCCGTATTCTTCCGGAACAATCAAATTCAAGAGTCCCATATCAGCAGCTTTTTCCATCAAACCAGGCATTGCCTCGTTATTTCTGTCCATTTCGCCGGCAAATGGGGTTATCTCCTTTTCCACAAACTCGCGTACCATTTCCTGTAATTCCAATTGGTCTTCATTTAAAGCAAAATCCATATTGTCCTCCTACCTCCAGGCCTAAGCCATGTATTTATGTCTATATATTATTTTGCATAGCAACGGTTTATTTTACCATTTAATTGGGATTTCGTCAAAAAAGCCTTCAACCGACATTGTAGTCAAGGCTGTAGCCAATAAAAAACCATCCTCATTTATAATTTCTGAGGCAATTACCATGGTGCTGCGGCCATGATGCTTAACAACGCCGGTAACCCTAACTATCTTACAAAAAGGGATGTTCCGCGTTAAGTTCATGCTAAAACTTAAAGTGTCAACCAACGCGCCGACACTTGCACCGGTTATTTTCACAGCAACATCATTCAATGCCGTCAGAACACCACTCTGGACAAAGCCACGGCGGCTAAGATGCTTTTGCGGATCAATTTCCAAACTTGCAGAAGCGCTACCACAAAGCACTTCGTCAATCTTTATATTGGAAAACACAGGCACAAAGATATCCTTGTCATAAATATTCATAACCTGGGCCGAGAAATCATGCGAATTTGCCAAATTAGCGACACCATCCCTACATAATGTAGATTAACAAAGACCTGCATCCAAACTGCAAGGCCTCAGACCTATTATCAAAAGCTATGTCAATGACATTGCCCTTTATTGATCCTCCAATGTCTGCCGCAAGCGCTTTGCCATAGCCGGGAATGTATACCATAGTTCCAAGAGGTATAAAACTCGGATCTACAGCAATAATGCCTTTTCGTAAAGGTGTTCCTGTTGCGGTAGTGCCGTCGCAGCCAGGATCCTGTGACGAATACGCAGTAGCATCTACAAAAAGCTTGTGCTTGATTTTTGAAAAATCCAAGCCACTTTCCTTGGCAAGAGCAGCTTCTAATTCTTTAGTAACAATGCCATCCTGTGGCTTGTTAATTTTTCGCTGAAAACTTTTGACAGCCTGTTCCGTCATCGGACCAAAATCCTGATCTATAACACCGTCATAGAGCTTCATTTCCCAAAGCATGGCTTGTATCTGACCAACCCGCTCTTCATTCATTCCGCGTTTGGTGACAACTTCTGAAGAAGCAGAAACAACCGTAGGGAAAAAACACAATACCATAATGCATATTAAAAACAAGTTGAAAGGTTTTTTCATTACAGCCTCACATAACAAGGTTTTTTTGCCAAACCTTATTTTACCAACACACTGCTAATTTTAGCATAAATATGCCAAGGCCTCAATATATTTCAAATATTTTAAAAAAACAGGCGGCAAAGCCGCCTGTTCAATAAAAAGATTAATCAATTATATTTAGTTTATAGTCGTGGTTCAATGCTCTGAGCTCTGCCATCTTAGCCGCCATCTCAAGCTGCAAGTCTGAAGCCTTGGCGTAATCCTCTTCACGTACAGCGCGTCTAATTTGGGTAGCTAGGCTTAGTCCATCTACGCTATCTTTAAACAAAGTTTGTTTGATTTCGTTGATTTTATTCCAAAGGGCATCGTCCCAAGCAGATTCTCCCATTTCATGCATACAGTAAATTTCCAAAATTTCTGCATGATTTTCAGGAAGAATACGATTGACCAGCTCCGTTTTCCAACGAATTAAAGCGCCTTGAGCAAAAGATTCAATAAAGACAGGTTTGATTATGTCGCCTTTTGTAAGCACTGCTGTTTTTTCCGGATATTGTTTGAAGGCACACATATTTTCCCAAACAGTTGCGGGCGGCTTGCCAAACAATCTATTGCGTTGTTCTTCATTGAAGTCCTCAAAGACGTCCTCTTCTGAACGGTACTCCCTGTCCTTTTCTAAATAGAAGCCTTCTGTTCCATGTTCCTTAGACAATTCGGAGAGAAGCTCTTCAAGATTTTTGCCTGATTCTATACAAGCCCTAATTCCGTCGAGCATCGCAAGGTAACATACGGACAAAGCCAGGTATGTATTGGTATAAGGATTAGGAGAACGCATCTCAAAGCGTGTCGCCATCGGATTATCGATATCACGAACAAGGCCGGCGAGAATAGTTCTATTACGAGAAGGAACATCAGGAGTGTGCCCCAAAGAAGTTACTATGCAAACCGGTGCTTCAAAACCTGGTTTCAAGCGATTAAGAGAGTCGTTAGTCGAAGATATAAAAGGATTCATGACCTCATAGTTTTTGAGCAAGCCCATGATGGAGCCGTATCCGATCGCAGAAAGAAATTCTTTTTTCATATCCGTCGGCGTCATCAAATTAACGATTTTACCGTCATTCATTTTCGCCGCAATGCCCACATGAGTATGTTCGCCGCTGCCGGCAACGCCTGGAATCGGTTTAGCTTGGAAAGAAACCTCCAAACCATTCATACGGAATATTTCCTTGACGACAATACGGGCCAAAAGCTCGTTATCAGCAGTTTGCAGGCCGATACTAAATTTCCAATCAATTTCCAGTTGTTCCATTACGTGAGTCATGTGGCCAGCATCGTCCATCTGACCTTTAATGCCGCCAACTTCTTTATGACCCATTTCTGGTCCAAGTCCATAGAATTCAAGCGCTTCTACCGATTGTTCCAATGCTGTGCGAACATTGCCGCGAGTTCTTTGCCAATATTGTTCCTGCATCATTTGGGAGGAAGAAAGAGCCTCTACAGGAGCGTCCTCGCGCGGAGACTTAACCCAGAATTCCAATTCGGTTGCACAAGTAAAAATAATTTCTTTTATTTCGCTGGCATCAATGTGTTCCAAACCGTAAATTTTCGGGTACTTCTTGCACAGTGCAAGCAATTCACTGCGAACGTACTCCAAGCTATTACGCAAAATAGAGCGAGAATCAACAAATACATCGTTGTGTATCAAAAAGCTTGGTATGCGCAGTGTACCAACCATCTTGCCGGTTTCAACATCAAAATGTTCAGTATTATAATCAACAAACCAGTTAACATCATTATCAGTAATCATATCGACGCGGGCATTATTCAGGGTAGCAATACCAGGCATAACTACCGAAGAACCGTCAGTTTGCGGTCCGTGTTGATACAAGAAAATGTCCATATCCTCGACAAACAACGAGATAGGAATTTTCTCATCGGTATCGTTGCCAGCGAAATCTATGCCGACAAAGGAAACGAATTTAATCTCCGGGTGTTGCTCCAGCAAAGAAAGCAGGTCTTCCTTGTTGTGCTGTGCGGGCGGAATCACGTAGAGCAAATCTGATTTTTTCATATAACTTCCTCCTCATTTAAATACAACTTTTATCTAGATTATAAAAAACTAAGGGAACCTTTCAATATATCGCTTAGACGCAACAAAAGAAAGGTCCCCTTTGACCTGGAATCATTATACACAAAAACAATACAATTGTCCAGCCCCTTTAAATTAAATCGTCAATCACGCGCACCTTGAACATAATGGAAGCATAACTTGTGCGAAATGATACTTTGGCGTCTAACAAACTACATTAATCTTTGACGACAAAAGAGATTTTGGCGTTAATGCGATACATTACAATTTTGTTATCCTTCACGACAGCTTTCATATTCTCAATATTGAGCTGATTAATACCATCTACAGTCTTAGCCGCTTCCGCTATTGCATTTTCTGCGGCTGCTTCCCAACTTATTTTTGATTCGGCAAGAACCTCTAATACCTTAACAACTGACATTATTCTCATCCTTTCTCTTAATACAATAAGTTTCATCGCCCAATGTTTGCTGTAACTCTATCCATTAAAGAATGCGTGCCGGAATTTTACAAAATAAAATTCCGGTTACAACTTTCCACTTATCATAGTACAACTTAATTGTAAAAAGATTAGCAATAAAAAGCAAGGTTTATTATCGGAATATTTTGATTTATTTTTCTTGCCGAGCCATTCTGCATATTTGCGCAAAATCTGCAAGCATAAAAACAAAAAAACAGATAGTGAGCTTATGCTCAATATCTGCTTTTAAAATCAGTGGTAGCCCCAAGGGGAATTGAACCCCTGACTCCGCCTTGAGAGGGCAGCGTCTTAACCACTTGACCATGGGGCCGTGATTGGCTCCGGGACTAGGGCTCGAACCCAGACAAGATGATCCAGAATCACCTGTGCTACCATTACACCATCCCGGAAAGTACAGGACTTATTATACCTAATTTCGTTGAGAAGTGCAAGCCCTTATAGCGAATTAATAAAAGCAATTGCTTCTTTCATGCGCTGAATTGTTTTTTCTTTGCCCAATAACACCATAACATCAAAAAGTCCGGGGCTTACTGTGCGTCCGGTCAAGGCCAGACGAGTGGGATGAATAACCTTCCCAAGGGCTAGTCCCGTTATCTCGGCTACAGTATTATATACGGCTTCAGTATTTTCAAGAGTAAATTCCGGCAAAGCTTCCAAACCGGCAATGCATTCATTAAGAATAGTAACGGCTTCCGGTTTAAAATGTTTTGCGATACCTTTCTCATCATACTCCGTCAAATCGCGGAAGAAATATGTGCTGGCATCGACAACCTCCTGAAGTGTCTTCACGCGAACCCTGACAACATCAATGAGCCTTTCAAAATAAGCCTCGTTATCCTGCAGCCATTTCGCATCAACCAATCCTGCCGTAATAAAGAAGGGCTTGACTTCTGGCATAATCGCCGTCAAAGGAAGAGTTGACAAATATTGTCCGTTCAACCAGGTCAGTTTTTTAGTATCATACACTGCCGCTTTCTTAGACATTTTCTCAAATCTAAACTGACGGCAAGTATCTTCTAATGAAAAAATTTCTTGTTCATTGCCCGGCGCCCAACCCAAAAGCGTTAAATAGTTAATAATAGCCTGAGGTAAATACCCTTGCTCCCTAAATTCTTCTACAGAAGTTGCGCCATGGCGCTTGCTCAATTTGCTTCTGTCCGGCGCTAATATCATCGGCATATGCCCAAACTTAGGTAATTCAAAGCCGCAGGCTTCATAAAGCAAGATTTGTTTCGGAGTATTTGATAAATGTTCTTCAGCCCTTAAAACATGGCTTATCTTCATCATATGGTCATCAACTACAACCGCGAAGTTATAAGTAGGCATACCATTACTTTTCATTATTACGAAATCATCAAGCTGGGTCAGGTCAAAACTAACATCGCCATGAATCATGTCATGTACGACGACCTCTCCCTCTTTGGGAATCTTTATCCGAAGAGAGTAGCTTTCCCCTGCAGAAATACGTCTTTTTACCTCTTCTGCCGACAACTCGCGACAAGTGCGCGCATAGCGGAAAGGCTGCTTTGCTTTTCTTTGATTTTCTCTTTCAGCTTCCAGTTCTGCCGGAGTACAAAAACAGCAATAGGCTTTCCCTTCAGCAAGAAGTCTTTCCGCTTCTCTTCTATAGAGCTCCTTACGTTCAGACTGGAAATATGGACCACAGTCGCCGCCTACTTCCGGTCCTTCATCCCAATTTATACCAAGCCACTTTAAACTTGTAAGAATTTGACTGACGGAATCCTCTTTCAATCTCTCCGTGTCGGTATCTTCTATCCTCAGTACTAATTTACCGCCGTTGCTTCTGGCGTATAACCAGTTAAACAAAGCCGTCCTGGCTCCACCAATATGCAAATAACCTGTGGGGCTCGGGGCAAATCTAACACGAACTTCTTCCATGGTTTTCCCTCGCTTTGATTGAATAATTCCGTTTAATTATAGCACTTTTGCCAAAAAATAGTGAATTTACGTCAACTAACAAACAAAGTATTTAAGTCTATGCCTTTTATTACTTCGCCATGCGTGCAACAGCATCAGCCAAAACTTCAATGCCTGCAGTAATATCAGCAGGAGCTGCATATTCTGCCGGATTATGGCTTATACCATCTTTGCAAGGTATGAAAATCATACTTGTCGGAGCAATTTTTGCAATATGCATGGCATCGTGTCCGGCACCACTGTTCATAACACGGTATGAAAGCTCTTTTTCCTGACAAATATCCTCAAAAATAGCTGCAAGTTCTTCAGACAAAGGAACGGGTTCATCAGCCGTAAGCATGTCGACCGTTATGCGCACGCTATCTTCTTCAGCAACAATGCTAACCGCCTCGTTGATGCTCTCCATCGCGTTCTCAATGCTTTCGATATCAACTCCACGTAGGTCAACCCACAGCGTGGCTTTACCGGGTATAACATTAATAGAGCCAGGTTCGACATCGATGACTCCTACCGTAGCTACAGTTCCATTTTCAGCTTCCTCGGAAGCTGCCTCTTGAACGGCGAGAATTAATTTCGCGGCTGAAACAAGCGCGTCCTTGCGGAAACCCATCGGGGTAGCGCCGGAATGATCAGCAAGACCCTCCACCACGATTTTAAAACGGGTAGGAGCAGCAATATTCTTCACAATCCCGATCTGTTCACCAGTTTCATCCAATACTTTGCCTTGCTCGATATGCAACTCGAAAAAACAATGGAATGCGCCTTTTTCTTTGACAGCTTCCCTGTAGTTCTCCGGGGTGTAACCATTTTGCTTCAGAGCTTCTTCAAACGAAATATCGTTTTTCTTTGCCGCTGAAGAAAACTTTTTGGGGTCACCAACGCCAGCCATAAGCTTGCTTCCTATCGTTGCAAAGCCAAATCTGGTGGATTCCTCGGCTCTGAAAATGATTACTTCAACCGGTCGCTCCAGTTCTTCATCCTGCAGCATATAAAAGGCTTCCAGCGCACCGACAACCCCAAGAACTCCGTCGTAGAGTCCTCCCTGCGAAACCGTGTCAAGGTGCGAACCCATAACAACAGGTGAAAGCTGCTCATTTTTGCCTTTCCTACGCAAAAAGGTGTTACCGACAGCATCTTCAGTAACCGATAAATTTAAATCCTCTACCTGGTTTAGCAACCATTTTTGCGCGGCAAAATCTTCCTGAGAGTACGCCAGCCTGGTAGTCCCTTTGTCAGAACTACCAAATTTAGCGATTCCTTCAATTAAATTATTTACTCTTTCTTGGTTTACCTTTTTCACCTTTGGCCACCGCCTTCCGTTTTTTCGAAACAGCCTTTGGTTTTGCCCAGCCCTTGCCAGGCTTAGCCTTATTTTTGCTGTCTTTGGCACTATCAACCGGTTTTTTAGGCTTTTCTGTAAGGCCAGCCTTACGAGTTACTCTTCTTGCTATTACTTCTCCGCCCAAATTCTGTTTTTCCATTTGGATGTTTAATTTGTCTTCGATGTTTTTCAGCCAACGTATTTCATCGGCAGTATAAAAAGTTACCGCCACGCCTTCTTTGCCTGCCCGACCCGTTCTGCCTATGCGATGCACATACCAGTCAACATCGTGCGGTATATCATAATTTATTACGTGTGTTACTCCTTCTATATCCAGTCCCCTTGCTGCCAAATCTGTTGCAACAAGAAGCTGTAGCTTGGCATCACGAAAGGCCTTCATAACAGTCTTTCGCTTGGCTTGAGACATTTCGCCGTGCAGAACATCGACATTATACTGCTTCGTTGCCAACCATTCTTCCAGCTCAATAGCACGTTCCTTGCTATAGCAGAAAATAATCATCAGATACGGATTATAGCGCTGTATCAGCGTTTCTAAAGCCCTCTGCTTAAATTCCTCTGTTGTTTTTATGCAAATCTGCTTAATGCCGGCAACCGTCGCTTGCTCCGGATTAATATCGATAAGAGCGCAGTTTCTCGTAATTTTCTTGCCCAGCTTTCTTACCTCTTCGGAAAGAGTCGCTGAACAAAGAACAGTTTGCCTGTCTTTGCTAGTCATGCTTATTAATTCGGCAGCTTCATCAATAAAACCTTGTTCCAGCATTTCATCAACTTC
>RZYP01000289.1 GCA_009930275.1 Negativicutes bacterium | reverse complement strand
AGAGACAGTTTTCTATCCATTTAATGACTATGAATCATATTTTCATAGCTCTGACACCATTTTAAATCAAATTTGGGACCTGAGTAAGTACTCCATCAAAGCTACCTCTTTTACAGGTATATACATTGATGGTGACCGTGAACGAATACCCTACGAGGGAGATGCATTGATCAATCAGTTGTCTCACTACTGTGTGGCAAGGGAATACAGTATTGCACGTTATTCTCATGAATATCTCATTCAACACCCAACTTGGCCAACCGAATGGATACTACAGTCAGTGCTGATTGCATGGGAAGATTACATGTATACCGGTAACAAATTATCTTTGGAGCAATATTACAATGACTTGAAGGCCAAAACTCTGACAGCATTGTCCGACAACAAGGGATTTATCAGCACCAAGACAGGAAAAGTTAGCCCGAAGGTGCTGGAATCAATTCATCTCGAAGGTCAACTTCGAGACATTGTAGATTGGCCCCATACAGGTATGCTTGGTCTGGAAAAAGAAGAAGTAGGAGAGATTGATGGATACGTCTTTACCGATATCAATACTGTGGTAAATGCCTATCACTATCGTGCTCTATCCCTCATGAGCAGAATTGCGGCTCTACTGGAGAAAAGTGAGGATTCCCAGTTTTATGCCAATCAGGCAGAAAAACTGAAGAAAAATTTCAACAAAGAATTGTTCGATACCAAAAAAGGAGTATATGTTGATGGAATCGATACGGAACACGCTTCACTCCATGCCAATATGTTCCCTCTTGCTTTTGGCATGGTGGAAAAGAAGAATGTCAATAAAGTTATGCAATTTATTCGTTCCCGGAAAATGGCCTGTAGTGTTTTTGGGGCACAATTCCTGCTGGATGCGGTATATGACAGTCAAGATGCAATATATGGCTTGGAGTTACTGACCTCCACAGCTGAAAGAAGCTGGTATCACATGATTCGGCTAGGATCAACTATCACTCTGGAGGCATGGGATAATAAATACAAACCGAATCAGGATTGGAATCATGCTTGGGGAGCAGTCCCAGCCAACATGATTGCCCGGAAACTGATGGGAATCGAACCGCTGGAACCTGGGTTTCAAAAGATCCGTATCAAACCACAACCCGCATCACTTCAGCATGCCACCTATGTACATCCCACCATTCGGGGTGATGTCTCTGTCAGTTTTACCAATCAGGAGAATCGTTCATTTCAGTTAGAAGTAGTGATTCCGGCCAACAGTACAGCAGACATTTATTTGCCATATTTTTCAAGTAAACAGATCATTACAATGGATAACCAGACTGTAAACTTTCGAAGAGAAGGAAATTTCTCGGTTGTAGAGAACGTTGGTTCAGGAAAGTGGTCTTTTTCTGTGGAACGTCCACGAAATTGAATCATCCTATCATCTCTCATCGATACAACCACGACATGACCCTACTCCTCCTTTTAGTTATAGTACCATTACCGAACAAATCGGGTTAAGAGTTAATCAAGCCCACGATGAAAATGTACAAATTTGTTTTATCTTCAGTATCTTGTTTTATCATGACGCAATATTCTCAGTCGGGTCTTATTGGCATGAAACCACTGAAACCCACTAATGGCAAGCCAATACCGAATCATTATAATGGAAAATACTATTTCTGGGCTCCTGAGGTAAAACATTCCCGTGACAATTTTCATCTCTCCTACTCATTCCAAGATGAAGCCAGTGCTCTTCTTATCTCATCCCCCGACCATTCTTCTATTGTAATATCGCCCCATGGAGAAGCGTACTATATTGCATATCATACTCATTGCGTGCTTAATGGGTCCATACTATCTGATAACCGAATCGTCAGTATGGAAAAATCTATTTCAATAAAAATGGAGGACTCCGTGTACAACTATCATCGTATAACAAATGAAAGTCTTACAAATTGTAGTTTACACTTCGATGAAATTACAGCTAAAATTA
>RZYP01000288.1 GCA_009930275.1 Negativicutes bacterium | reverse complement strand
ACTAGTGCTTCTATCGAAGATGTTCGAGTGAGGTTTAGTCCGGGCAAAGACCTTGAGGGACAACTAAACAGTGCGGAGTTCAAAAAAGCTGATTCTTAAAAGCTAACGCACTACTATCAAAAGACTCGGCGGCGGCTGGGTCTTTTGATTTGGTAAATATCTCTCTGTGATGATATAATGGTAAGAGTTAATAAAGGAGAAAAATGTTTAATTTAAAGCAACTTGAATATGATTATGATGCTCTTGAACCATATATTGATGCAAGAACCATGGAAATTCATCATGATAAACACCACCAAACTTATGTAGATAATCTAAATAACGCACTTGAGAGCTTGAAATCAGAAAACGTTGATCGTTATGATACGATCCGCGAAAAAGTTTCTGAAAGCGAAACGGCAGGGCTTGAATTTATTTTACAGAATCTAGATATGTTGCCTAGCAGTATCCAAACCGCAGTACGAAACAATGGTGGCGGACACTTGAACCACAGTTTTTTTTGGCAGACTCTAGCGAGCGAAGCTAGCGCCCAAAAACAACCAACAGGCAAACTTTTAGAAGCTATTGAAAATAAATTTGGTGATTTTGATAACTTTAAAGATGAATTTAAAAAGGCCGCACTTGGTCGCTTTGGTTCGGGCTGGGCTTGGTTAGCTAAAAATAAAGCTGGCGGCCTAGAAATTGTCTCGACCGCTAATCAAGATTCACCTGTGAGCGACGGCTTGACTCCAATAATTGGATTAGACGTTTGGGAACATGCTTACTATCTGAAATATCAAAATCGCCGAGCTGATTTTATCGACGCCTACTGGAATGTATTGGATTGGGCAGTAGCCGAGAAAAACTTTGGCGCCTAAACCAACTAAAAATCCGCCATTTATTACTTTTGAAGGCGGAGAGGGCGCTGGCAAGACTACTGTTATTTCAAGAATTGCAGAGCTGATTCAGGCAAGAAACGGCCAAGAGATAGTGTTTACCCGCGAACCGGGCGGGGTACCTAGTGCGGAGAGTATTCGTCAGGTTATTTTGGGCCAACAAATTGATTCCCTGACCGAAACGTTGTTATTTGCAGCGGCTCGTCGGGAGCATTTGGTTGAAAAAATATTGCCGGCATTGAGTAAAGGCCAGCCTGTATTTTGTGATCGATTTATAAATTCGTCGGTAGTTTACCAGGGGTTGGTGCGGGGTGTTGGGGTGAATGAGGTTTTGGAAGTCAACCGGTTTGCTACGGAAGGATTAATGCCGAATTTGACAATTTTTCTTGATGTATCGCCCAAGGTTGGGCTAGAGCGAGTCTCTGCTCGTGGTGATAAAGATAAAAATCGCTTTGATTCCGAGGAATTAGATTTTCATCAAAAAGTCAGAGACGGCTTTTTGGATCTCCAAAAGCAAAATTCAGAGCGAATTGTTAGAATTAACTCAGAACAGCCGCTCGACTCTGTAGTAAAAGCGGTGGTCGACCTAATCTTAGCTAAGTTTCCTGATGAGTTTGTGTTAAAATAGCTCTATGAGAATTTTGTATACAGACGGTAGTGCATCGCCCAACCCTGGCCCGGGTGGCTTTGCGGTGATTGAAAACGGGCAACCGATTGCTCTTGGTGCTGAGGCGGAGAGTACTAATATTAGGATGGAAGGCTTGGCCCTGAAGCGAGCGCTAGAGCTTGTTGGGGCTGAGGCGGCCGAAATTAGGACCGATAGTGAATTTTGGATTAATGTTTTGACTAAGTGGGCTCCGGGTTGGCGCGCTAAAGGCTGGAAGAAATCGAGGGGCGAAATCGCCAATCTGGATATTGTTAAGTCGCTGCTTGAGGTTTATGAGCAGTCAAGCGCTAAGCTAGTTTGGCTAAAAGGTCACGACGGCGAAGAATGCCAATCTTTATGATATGATTCATGAAAAGGTTGCGCTGGGCGAGGGCGCTGGGCTTGAATTTATTTTGACTAATCTAGAGGTTTTGCCGGCTA
>RZYP01000287.1 GCA_009930275.1 Negativicutes bacterium | reverse complement strand
CATATGACTTTGGGTTTGTGCTGTTCCCGGGCAATGTTTCCAGCTGAACAAGCCCCCTGGGCACCTGTCCGGCCTCCCAGCAAAGAATCCCTATCCTGCAAGGTTCTATCTTCTCCACTTGATCACTCCCTTTATGCAAATGCAGGGGGTCTGCTGCCCCCTGCATTCCTGTTATTTTCCAGAAACTACATTGACATGCCCAACACCACAAAGAGAACAAATGCTATTACAGCAGTAATCAGTGCATAGGGTAACTGCGTCATGACATGGTCCATATGGTCTGAGGCAGCCCCAAATGACGATAGACAGGTCGTGTCAGATACAGGCGAACAGTGGTCTCCGAAAAGTCCTCCTCCCATTATCGCACCTACTGTTATGAATACTATCGGTCCCACATTTCCTCCCGAAAGATTGAATGCTATCGGGATCGAAAATGGCACCAACAATGCATAGGTACCCCATGATGTTCCTGTAAAGAAGGATATACAGGCACCTGCCGCAAATGAGATAGCGGGCAGCATTGCCGGTGTCATCCAGGCTTTTGTCAGTTCCATGACGTAAATCTGCGCACCAAGGCTCTTTGAGATAGTATTGATGCAGTAAGCAAGAGCCAATATGAATATTGCGGGGAGGACTGCTTTTATGCCCGCGGTCGCAGTCTCTACAAAATCCTTGACACTCTTGAAATATCCCCCTATTGCCATAACAATTGACTGATACATTACTACAGCAAAAAACGCCTCAAGTATTTTGACCCCGCCAAGTATTACAAAAGTCCCTATTGCAATACTTATTAGCATCGCAACCGGAATGACTAGGTGCAAAAGCATATGTGTAGGTTTGCCCGGGATAGGCTTTATCTCATCCAGTTCTGCTCCGGCAAGAGGGGTTGCGCCGTCACGAATGACCTTGCCTTCATTTTTGGCACGGTCTTCGGCTTTTTTCATCGGCCCGAAATTCGGTATGATCTGGAATGCAAAGAGACCGCAGGCTATTACTGCAAGCCATCCGTAGAAATTGTACGGAATAGATTTGATGAAAATAGCCATACCCTCTTCGGCTGTTGTCACAGTACCATGCCCCTTGAGAAGTCCTGCCATATATACCGCCCACCCTGAAAGCGGGACTAAGGTACAGACCGGGCCGCTGCCAGAGTCAAGCGTATATGCGAGCATTTCCCTTGATACTTTGTATTTGTCTGTGATCGGTCTTGCGATCGGACCGCTGAAAAGCGGGCTGAAGTAGTCACTGAAAAAAATGAATAGTCCGAGAAGCCAGCCAAAACCGGAAGCAGCACGTCTGCTGCGTATTTTTGTAGAACCCCATTCGGCAAATCCTGATATTACGTTTGCCCTTAAATAGAATGCGATCATGATGCCCACTGCGACTTCTATCATAAGGACCCAAATAAAATCACCATTACCAAGAGAGGCCTGGAAGAGCTTTGAGAGTCCTGTAGCAGGGTCGAATCCGGCAATGATAACTCCTACAATACAGCCTATCATTAATGAAAAGATCGCGTCTCGGGTTTTGAATGCCAACGCTAGCGTTAAAATTACAGGTATAAGGGAAATAAATCCCTTTGGTGCAATTTCTCCCATTTTCTTTCGCCCCTTTCATTCCTTGTTTCCTCTTTAACAATATGAATCCCTGTTGATCCTCTCTTAGAGTTGCCACCTCCATTCCACACTTAAGATTTCAATATTTTGCCTGTCTCACTCTGAGTAAAAATATCTATTTTTATCGTTGTTTAATCTAATATAAATTTATCAGGGACGCTCATCACCGTTCCATTTCTCTGTCATAGATGTGTATGCTATGCCACGCTTTTCCAGTTCTTCAATGAAGGGCTCAAACGGAACGCTTACGGGATTCACAATGCCCCTTTGCGATATTCTTCCGTCAAGGATCATCTGTGCCCCGATAGACATGGGGAAACCAACTGTCCTCTGCATTGCTGTCAGTCCGGACTTC
>RZYP01000286.1 GCA_009930275.1 Negativicutes bacterium | reverse complement strand
GATGGCGTATTTTTGCGTCAATACTTCATACATCTTGTTAGTAAGAATAGGGAATTGCTGAGTAGTAAAGGACTCTGCCAAAATTGGGAGGCCTTTCGCAGCGAAAGCTTCTTTGAGCAGCATGGCCATATCTATGCCGTGTTTGCATATTTTTTCATAGAGGTTGTTGGTAAACAGGGTTTGAAATTGCAGGCCCAAGAGGCGTCCTTTAGCCAATACTGCGCCGCTTTGTTTCATAATGGTGTGGAAATCAGGTTTTAATTCGGGGTTAATGATTACTGCGGCTTCACCGAATAAAGCACCGCATTTTGTACCGCCGATATAAAAAACATCACACAGGTTAGCAATGTCTTTCAGAGTAAGGTCATTGCCAGGGGCAGTCAGGCCGTAACCGAGACGTGCTCCGTCAAGGAAAAGATATAAGCCGAATTTTTTGCAGACGGCAGAAAGTTCTTCTAGTTCTTTTTTGCTGTAGAGGGTGCCCACTTCCGAAGGGTGGGAAATATAAACCATTTTGGGCTGAACCCAGTGTTTGCGTTGGGGATCATTAAGGTAGAGAAGATGATTATCTTCGATTTGCTGAGCTGTCAGTTTGCCATTGCCTGTCGGCAGCGGCAGAACTTTATGACCTGTGTGCTCGATGGCACCGGCTTCATGAGTGTTGATATGACCAAGAACGGAGGAGTAAACACCTTGAAAAGGTCTGAGCGCGGCACTGATGATAGTAAAATTAGTCTGTGTGCCGCCGATGAAAAGATGGACATCGGCATCGGCTTGGCCGCAGGCAGCCTGGATAAGTTTCTTAGCCTCATCGCAATAGTGGTCGCTGCCATAGACACCTGTTTGTTCCATGTTTGTTTCCAGGAGTTTTTGCATAATGAGAGGATGAGCGCCTTCAGAGTAGTCATTAGTAAAATAGTACATACAATTACCCCTTCTCCTGATTATTTGTTTTCTTTCCGTGCCCTAACCACCTCAAAGACGATAGGCAACACGGAAAAGATAATTATACCCAAGGTTACATGTGAGAAATTGTTTTTAACAAAAGACATATTGCCAAAGAAGTAACCGGCGCCGATAAAGAGGGTGACCCAGACGATGGCACCAAAAACATTATAAACGGCGAACGTGCGGTAATGCATATTGCCGATACCGGCGACGAATGGCGCGAAGGTGCGGACGATTGGCACGAAACGAGCGAGAAAGATAGCTTTGTGACCATGTTTCTCATAGAATTTCTGAGCTTTCTCGATGTGCTCAGGTCTTATCAGGCGATTGTGTCTGGCAATTAGCTGATGGCCTAATTTTTCACCAATCATATAGTTGCAGGCATCGCCGAGAATTGCAGCAGTGAGACAAATGACGAAGAGTGTCGGCAGGTGAAGACTATCAGCGGTGGCAGCGAGAGCTCCGCAGGCAAAAAGCAGGGAATCGCCCGGCAGAAATGGTGTCACGACCAAGCCGGTCTCGCAGAAGAAGATCGCGAACAGCAAAAAATAAATTAAAGAACCGTAGTTCTGCATGATGAAAGGTATGTAACGATCAAAGTGCATGATATACTCGGAAAAATAATAGAATATGGTTTCCATTGAATGTCCCTTCCTTGTTAAATTACTAACTTATAGTTTATCACAGAAACGCGGGAGCGCAATAGCAGGAAAAGTGCTATAATAATAAGATAATGTAAAAAGGAGTAGAAGTATGTTGGAAAAAAACTCACCATGTTGGTGCGGCAGCGGCAAGAGCTACAGCGAATGTCATCTGCCCATTGAAAGAAAGATACAGGAATACAAGGACAAAGGTTATGAAGTGCCGGATTTATCGATGCTGAAAACACCTGCGCAGATTGCCGGCATTAAAGAATCCTGCGACATTAATACGGGCATCCTCGACTATGTAGAGAAGAATATCCGCGTCGGCATGAGCACGGAAGATATCAACGTGATGGTGTATGATTACACTGTCGCCCATGGGGCAAT
>RZYP01000067.1 GCA_009930275.1 Negativicutes bacterium | reverse complement strand
GTTATATTCGCCGCTGACTTCTATGCTACGGACCGCCTTCCTGCAGATAAAGCTTGCGTTGTAGTATAATGTCCTGCATGAGCGTTGCGATAGAGATAGGAAGTTCGTCGGGCATTTTTACGCCAAGGCTCACAGTCAGGCTACCCTGTGGGTCAGCATCAACGAGAAGCACTTTCTTGCCGATACGTGCGAGACCAATTCCGAGATTGACAGCTGTCGTAGTTTTTCCTACTCCGCCTTTCTGGTTTGTGATTGCAATCACTTTACAGTTTTCCATGTGCGTACACTCCTTTCTGTGTCAACAAAAAAACCTTCCTGGTAAATTGATACCAAGAAGGTCTATGTAAGTAGCTTAAGTTTCCTGTTTTACGGTGTTAGCGCAAGAATAAAAGACCGTACAGAAGATTTTTTGTGTCATTTTTATAATAGCTCAATGTAATTTGCTTCGTATTTAATCAATCCCTCATCACGCATTTTTGCAAGCTCTCTTGATAAAGAAGTCCGCTGGACGCCGATTCTTTCAGCTAAAGCCTTTTTTGTTATGCTGAGCTTAATATGCCTGGAGTTCTGTTTTTTGCATTCATAATCAAGGTAGCTTAAAATGCTCTCGCGAATAGTCCTGTTCACATAGTGTTTTATTCTGTCTCCAAGGATCACGGTATGATCTGATACATATTCAAGATAGCGCTTTAAAAAATCATGATTATCCGAAAACAACTGAAATAATCGGGTTTTGTTTATCTCCATAATGACTGTGGGTTGCTTCGTTGTAACGGTCATTGGGTAGTGCGGATTCTTGGAAAACATCAGATTACCGCCAAGCACATCACCACTGAAAAACTCAGCGATTGTCATGAGATTACCGGATTCGTCAATCCGTTCTATAACCACATTCCCCGACAAAATGATTTCCAGGTTATCACAGATTTCCCCGACAAAATGAACAATATTGTTTTTTCCGTATTCAGTTATTTTAAAGCTTCCTTCATTCAGGAAAATTTCAATTTCTTCTGATTTTATTGATTTGATAAGGTCAACCTGTTTCATTGAGGCCAAATAATTTTTCATAAATAATCCTCCTAAGGTGTTACATCGGTAACGCCCTGTTGATTATATTATCACTATAATAGAAACATAACAATAGTAGGAGGGCAAGTATGGATATATTTACAATTGCATTCTGGGCAATAGCGATTGTACTTATCGTTATTTCGCTAATAAAGGATAAGAAAAAAACATTCGCGGCGATGAAAAAATCAAAGGGCATGATGGGAAGTATGTTAAGCGATATTATTGCCATCATATTCTTAATCGGCCTTGTTCTGACTTTCATCCCGCCTGAAACAATAAAATCAGTTTTAGGTTCGGCAAACACATTTGTGTCAACCGTCGTTTCGGCGTTTGTTGGGAGCATTACTCTTATACCGGCTTTTGTTGCTTTTCCGTTGGTTGGATCTTTGGTTGATGTTGGCGCGAGTATCGTTCCAGCAGTCGCATTCCTTACAACTCTCACAATGGTTGGAATTGTAACTTTCCCGCTCGAAAAAAAAGAGTTCGGGACAAAATTTGCGCTTACCAGAAACGCGCTTAGCTTTGGGTTTGCGATTGTGATCGCACTGACAATGGGGGTGATTCTGTGAAGGCTATATCAATAATAAAAAAGAACAAACTACTTATTTTTGTTGCACTCGCATACCTTGTGGTACTATTTATATCGCCCGACAAGGCAATGAAGTCGGTAGGTAACAGCGTTTATTATCTGGTTGAAATGCTTCAGGTACTGCCAGTTATATTCTTACTCACAGTTGTTATTGAAGCTCTAATTCCGAAAGAAATTATCATGAGAGGGTTCGGAGAAAAATCAGGTTTTAAGGGCAACCTGCTTGCTCTATTGCTTGGGAGTATCTCGGCGGGCCCTATTTATGCCGCATTTCCTATCAGCAAGACTCTGCTTGGGAAAGGTGCAAGCATATCCAACATCGTTATCATATTAAGCTCTTGGGCAGTAATTAAAGTTCCCATGCTTGCCAACGAGGCGAAGTTCCTTGGTGTAAATTTCATGATTATCAGATGGGTGCTTACGGTTATCGCGATATTTATAATGGCTTATATAACCGGCATGATTGTAAAAAAGAAGGATTTACCTATTGATTCCAAAAAGGCGGCAACATTGGAGATTAAAGCAGATTATTGCATCGGTTGTGGTCTCTGTGTTAAGCTCCTTCCGGAGTACTATGAAATGAACGAAAACAAGGCTGTAGTCACGAAAATGCCAGAAGGGAAGGAAGCAATACTGGCTCTCAAGGAATCTGTTGAAAAGTGTCCATCTAAAGCAATTATTCTGAACAAGGAGGAAATAGCATCATGAAATACATAGCCAATATAATTCGGGTATTGTTTCTCGCACTATTTATATTTCTGCTCGCAAACGGGAAAGTGGTGCTGTGGCTTGCCTTGTTTGCAGTAAGCATGGTTGCGGCGCTGATTTTCGGTAGAGTTTACTGCGGCTATGCTTGCCCTATGAATACCCTGATGATCCCTATCGAATGGCTATCCAAAAAGCTAAAGCTTCAAACAGCGGATACACCCAAGTGGCTTAAAAACGGTTATTTCACATGGATAACCTTGGGTATCAGTGTGGCGGTTATGCTTCTTTCAAAAAGACTGCTGCACGTTGACTTGCCGATTCTGCCGTTCTGGCTGGTTATGTCGATACTTATTACGCTCAGATACAAACCGGCAGTATTCCACAACCTCATTTGTCCGTTCGGCGCTCTTCAAAGAAGTTTCGGCAGATTTGCACGGCTGTCGGAAAAGGTTGATAAAGACGCCTGTGTCGGCTGTAAACTCTGCGAAAAAGCCTGCCCCTCCGATGCAATTGTGGTTTCTTCGGAAGATAAAAAGGCCATGATAAACACCGCTTTGTGCCATCAATGCATAAAATGCCAACAAGTTTGTCCCAAAGATGCGATTCACTACAGCAAATAAAAGTATTTTTTATTAATTTGTTGCAATTACAACATGCTTAATAGGGCAATTTATGGTATAATAATTAATGAACTTCACTTGTATCACATAACATAACATGTGAAAAAAATAGGAGGTATACTATTATGGTTGAACAGATTTTCAAACTGTCAGTTGGCGATGAAAAAGCTGTTGAAAAAGTTATATTTGATGATAACATTCATTATCTGCATATGGTATTTAACAAAAACGAAGGGCTGCCGGAACACTTTTCAAATTCCAACGTGTATATGACCGTCATACGTGGAAAGCTCTCCATCGGTCTTGATGAACAGGATGTACATGAATATGAGGCCGGAACTCTTCTGAAAATCCCGTTTCAAACAAAAATGAATGTTAAAAATCTGCACGATGAAACATTGGAGCTGATCGTAGTCAAGGCACCTGCTCCCCAAAATTAAGGAGGATAAACATATGGAAAACTGGGAAACTCTAAAGGAATCATTTCCTGTGGTTGATGTTAGAAACTTGACAACTAATTTTTTGCCTATGATTTTACATAAGGCACAACAAGTAAATCTGAATAATGGTATCTGTGTTGTCCAAAGCTTTGAGCCAAAGCCATTATATTCAGCACTGAAGGACCTTGGGTTTGAACATCTAACCGAAAAAGTTTCTGACCATGAGTACAGAGTCTATTTTTATAGGGCAGAAATGAAAACAATTACATTTGAAAGCGGAGCGGACATGCCTTTCAAACCAACCGCAATTGTGAATTACAAGGCCATCGACGACATACTTGCAGGCACCGTTGTTGATTTTTGGGAATTGATATGGGGAAAAGAAGATTCGGCAATCGACCTTAAAACCAAGCTTCTTTTGTCCATGAGCAATGCTATTGGCGCTTCAAGATTCAGACAAGCGACAAGAGAACTCATAAAAGCATACTCACTAGGAGTTACGGCTAAAGAATTGGACGAGCTTTTCTCCCTGTTTGCCTGGAATCAGGGGATCGGTCATTTTTCATCTGAGATTGGCCCATCAACTGTATTTGGAGTATATAAGCAAATCAAGAAAAGAGAGCAGGAAGGATTGGACAGAAGAAAAATCCTGGATGAAATTCTGGAAACGTTCGGAGACAAAAATCCTGATGTCAATACGCTGTATAAAAAGCAGATAAAATGTTGTGAAAAAAGGGACGATGCATAAAAATAAGGGGGCGTAGCTAAGTGAAGAAATTAGTCAAAAGCAATGTGTCCTGGGTTGGTAAGGTCGACTGGGAACTACAACATTTCCACGGTGCCGAATACTCAACACATAAAGGATCAACATATAATTCCTATTTGATTCAGGAAGAAAAAACAGTCCTGATCGACACGGTCTGGGCTCCGTTTGCGGAGGAATTTGTAGATAATCTGGCGAAGGAAGTCGATTTGAATAAAATCGATTTTATCATTGCCAATCACGGAGAAGTTGACCACAGTGGCGCGCTTCCCGCTCTCATGAAGCATATTCCGAACACGCCTATTTATTGTACGGCAAATGCGGTAAAATCCTTGAAAGGGCAGTATCATCAGGATTGGAATTTCCAAGTCGTTAAAACCGGAGATAAAATTGATATCGGTAATGGTAAAGAGCTTATCTTCGTTGAAATGACCATGCTGCATTGGCCGGATAGCATGGCGACCTATATGACTCAAGATCATATACTTTTCAGCAACGACGCATTCGGGCAGCATCTAGCCACCGAAAAGCTGTTCAACGATCAAGTTGATCAATGCGAGCTATTCAGCGAGTCTATTGAGTATTTTGCGAACATATTGACTCCTTTCAACCCAATGCTAAGGAAGAAGCTGGATGAAGTAACAGCATTAAACCTCCCGATAGATATAATTGCGACAAGCCATGGGGTCATTTGGCGAGAAAATCCCGTGCAGATTGTTGAAAAATACGTACAATGGGCAAATGACTATCAGGAAAACCAGATCACCATCATCTATGACACAATGTGGAATGGTACGAAATTACTCGCTGAGAAGATAGCTGAGGGAATCAGGCAGGCTGACCCAGATGTGGTTGTAAAAGTCCATAATCTAGCCAAGAGTGATGAGAACGACTTAATTACCGAGGTTTTCAAATCCAAAACTGTCGTTATTGGTTCACCGACAATTTCAAACAGCATATTGCATTCGGTAGCGGGCTTTATTCATCTTGTAAAAGAACTTAAGTTCAAAGGTAAAAAAGCAACAGCGTTTGGATGTTATGGCTGGAGCGGAGAAGCCGTAAAAGTAATAAATGAATTAATGGCAAATGCAGGCTTTGAAGTTGCATCTGAAGGATATAGAAACCAATGGAATCCTGATGTTGATGCGCAAAAGGAAGCAGTAAATTTCGGAAAAACAATTGCTAAATTGTAAAAAAATAATTTATAGGGGGTAAAGTTATGAGTATGTTTTGTTATCAATGTCAAGAAACAGCAAAAAACACAGGCTGCACCATTAAAGGTGTTTGCGGGAAAAATGAGGAGGTTGCTAAACTTCAAGACCTGCTGATCTATGTGCTTAAGGGAGTCTCGGATATTGTTGTAAAAGGAAAGGTTGATATTAATAATTTTGATAAGATGAATTATGAAGTTCTAAGCAGCCTTTTTATGACTATTACCAACGCAAACTTTGACGATGGGCACATTGAAGATCAGATCAAAAAAATGATTGTCCTGAGAGATAACATGAAAAGTTCTGTTAACGTCAACGATTTACACGATGCAGCGACCTTCACGGTGAACACCAGAGCATCCATGCTGGAAAAGGCTGCCTCCGTCGGCGTATTAGCGACTGAAAACGAAGACGTACGTTCTCTTCGCGAAATGATTATATACGGACTTAAGGGCATGGCGGCTTATGCTGAGCACGCGAAGAACATCGGTAAAGAAGATTTGACGATTAATGCGTTTATTTACGAAGCTTTGGCGGCGACACTTGATGATTCCTTAACAGCTGATGATCTTGTGGCATTGACTCTTAAAACCGGTGAATATGGCGTGAAGGTCATGGCGCTTTTAGATGAGGCACACACATCAAGATTTGGAAATCCCGAGGTTACAGAGGTAAATATTGGTGTCAGAAAAAATCCAGCGATCCTGATTTCCGGTCATGACCTGACCGATCTAGAACAGCTCTTGGAGCAAACCAAAGGTACAGGTGTGGATGTATATACCCACAGCGAAATGCTCCCCGCGCATTATTATCCAGCGTTTAAGAAATACGATAACTTCGCTGGTAATTACGGTAACGCCTGGTGGAAGCAGCTCGACGAATTCGTTTCTTTCCATGGTCCCGTCCTTTTTACTACAAATTGTATTGTCCCGCCCAGAAGCGAAGAGGTCAGAGGTAGAATCTTTACCACAGGAGCCACCGGTTATCCCGGCTGCAAGCATATTGAAGCCGACGGGAACGGCAAAAAGGATTTTTCAGAAATCATTGCGCTTGCCAAAACTCTGCCCGCACCCGATGAGATTGAAACTGGCTCCATTGTTGGTGGTTTTGCTCATAATCAGGTTATAGCTCTGGCAGACAAGGTCGTAGATGCGGTTAAATCCGGTGCAATCAAAAAGTTTTTTGTCATGGCCGGTTGCGATGGGCGCATGAAGTCCAGAGAATACTACACCGAGTTTGCTGAAAAGCTCCCGAAGGACACGGTAATTCTTACGGCGGGCTGCGCAAAATACCGCTATAATAAGCTGAAGCTGGGCGACATTGGCGGCATTCCGAGAGTTCTGGACGCCGGGCAGTGCAACGACTCCTATTCTCTGGCGGTCATTGCCCTTAAGCTCAAAGAGGTGTTTGGACTCGACGATATCAACAAACTGCCAATCGCCTTCAATATCGCCTGGTATGAACAGAAGGCCGTCATTGTTCTCTTGGCGTTGCTGTACCTGGGCGTGAAAAATATCCATCTTGGGCCCACGCTGCCGGGCTTCCTCTCACCCAACGTGGCAAAGGTGTTGGTTGAAAAATTCGGTATTGCGGGTATCGGAACGGTTGATGATGACATCAAGCTGTTTATGAATGCCTGATTAAGAAAGGAATTTCAGTATATGAAAGCAGCGATTGACAAGGCCGGCTGTATTTCCTGCGGATTATGCGTATCAATCTGTCCTGATGTCTTTCGGATGGCTGATGACGGGGGCGCGGAGGTTTATGTTAATACTGTTCCCGAGTCTGCGGAAGACGCGGTGTCTGAAGCGAGGAATAGCTGTCCCGTCTCTGTTATCACAATAGAATAGCCATAAATCAGCGCCCTTTTGAAAGGCTCGAGCAGTTCAAAAGGGCGCTTCATCATCATAAAATGTTAAGATATATGCTATAATTATTAGCATCAAATAATTATTGGGAGGCTAAAAAATGAAAATTGGGATTATTATCGAAACAAAGGAATTTGAGAAGTCCTGGAATGCGATGCGTTTTGCTGTTACGGCAAAAAAGAATGGGCATGAAGTGAAGGTCTTTCTCATGGGAGAAGCTGTTGAAATTGAAAACCTTCACCACGAGAAATTTGATGTAGCCGCACAGGTTGATGCATTTCATGAAGCAGGCGGTGAAATTCTTGCTTGTGGAGCTTGTCTTAAATCAAGGAATATGGATGGTAGCGAAGTCTGCCCGTTATCCACTATGATTGACTGTTTAAAAATAGTGGAATGGGCGGATAAAACGGTAACCTTCTAAAGAAAAGCAAGGAATACAAAATGAATCAGGTTATCAACGTAATTGTTTTTTACGCCGGGGATGTGTGCAGAGGTATGTCCTGCATGAGCGTTGCGATAGAGATAGAAAGCTCATCGGGCATTTTTACACCAAGGCTCACCGTTAAGCTGCCCTGTGAGTCGGCATCAACGAGAAGAAATTTCTTACCGGTACGTGCGAGACCGACGCCAAGATTGACAGCCGTCGTCGTTTTGCCTACTCCGCCTTTCTGGTTCGTGATTGCAATCACTTTGCACTCTTCCATGTGCGTGCACTCCTTTCTGTGTCAATATAAAAACCCTTCCTGGCAGATACCAAGAAGGGTTATGTAAGTAGCAAAAAACTTTGATTTCAGATCCAAATCAACAACATACGGACGTCACTCTCCTTATTGAAATCGGAGTCAATAGTAAAACATCTCCATAAAAACGGGTTAGCACCTACCGGCAGTCAGGCTATTAGCTTGATTGCCGGTTATTTTTGTGAGGTGTTATAGTGTTGTCTTTTGTTTGACCGCTTGTTCTTGTTGTCATGCTTAACGGAAGGAATCTTGATAATACTTTTAGAACTTGTTTAGGAATTACACTTGGTAGTCCAATAAATTAGTCTTCCAAGGACTTTCCTATTGGTCAAGCTAAACTACTATCTATTAAGCAAATTATTGTTGAAATGTGTTGAAAAATGAAGAAACAAGTAGTAAAATTATAACGAGCGTTAAAGTAATCTTTTTTTAGGACCGGTAGGTGTAAATGGATAGCAAAGAAAAAATGAAACTGTACAACTAAGGCTCATGTCTAACAAACAGAAGCAAATTCGAGCACGGTATCCAGCGGACGTTTCCCGCGGTTTCGGTAGCCCCTGTGAGGCCGTTCTGTGTTGTAGTGGACAAGCCACTGATCCAGATCCTCCTGCAATGCCTCAACGCTTTCATAGAAGTTTTCCCGGAAGGCAATACGGAAAAACTCGTCCAGCACAGTCTTGTTGAAACGTTCAATGAAGCCGTTCGTTTTTGGGGATTTGACCTTAGTCCGCCGGTGCTCGATGTCGTTCAGGGCGAGATAAATCTCAAACGGATGATTATCCGTTCCACAGAATTCGCGGCCATTGTCTGTCAATATGGCGTTTACGCTCAAGCCGTGGTCCTGATAAAATGGGAGCACGTCATTATGAACCAGTGCGGCGGCGCACTCCGGCTTTTTACCGGTATGAAGGAATCCAAAGGCATAGGAACCATATGTATCGATGCAGGCGTGCAGATAGACCTTCCCCACGCCTTTCAGATTGCCTACGAACATAGTGTCCTGGCATAGTAGCTCTCCTGGCCGGGTTGATTCAACGTGCCGTTCCTTGAAGCAGGGATTGTATTTTTCAATCTTCGCCACCTGCTCGGCCGTCAGTTCGATGCCCGTCTCCAGATGGCGTTCTTCCACCTTGAGCCAGCGATCATAGACACTGGCCATGTCATTACGGATGAGGATCTTTTGAACGGTGGGCGAACTGACGGATATCCCTTGCAGTTTAAGAAAATCCGACAGCTTCACGCAGCCCCATGACGGATGAGCAAGGCTGCACTCCAGTATAGCGGCCTCTGTTTCCGGTGTCGTCTGGTTAGGCTGTGATTTCGGGATGGGCGGCATGTCTTTCAAGCCCTCCAGTCCATGCGTCTGAAACCGCCGCTTCCATTCATAGAAGCTCGTTCGATCCATACCGCCGCGACGGCAAGCTTCAGAGATGTTCCCCAACGTCTCAGCCATTTCCAGTACACTCAGCCGCTGTTTTGCCACCTTGGTGACGGGATCTTTTTCTACTATCTTTCCTGACATTTTTATCCCCTCCAACATCAATTTACACTATTTCTTGATGTTAGACAAGACCACTAGTCGTACAGCCTAGAGGCTTGGGAGCATGCGATAGAAGCTTTCAAAGGAGACCCGAAGGGTAAGAAA
>RZYP01000285.1 GCA_009930275.1 Negativicutes bacterium | reverse complement strand
AATATAAAGTTTTCTCATATCAATTGAGATATAAGGTAATTGTTAGCAGATTTTAGATCTCTCATTTGTTTTGGTAAGCAAATTTCTACCAATGAACAGTATTTACAGTGTGGTTTGTACACTGGTGCAGGTGTAATACCCTGCTCGAACAATCGATGCATTTCGTTGGCATAATCCTCCACTTTGGCTCGAAGATCCAAACTGATTTGAACAACCGTTCGACGTCTGATTTCACCGTAATACAAGGCACCTTCCGGGATTTCAGCACTAAACATTTCCTCCATGCATATAGCCTGAGCGCAGAGCTGCACTTCGTCACGTTCGTCTGGCTTAGGCTTGCCACGCTTGTATTCAACAGGATATGGAGTCCAATTTCCGGCTTTTCCGGGCAGTTTTATGCCTGTATCGTTTCTTTTGAATTCAACCACATCGGCACGTCCGGAAAGACCCAGTTTGTACGATATCAAATTCAAGGAACGCCAAACAACCAACTCATTCGATGAGTCTTTGTAAAAGGGATCATCAACTCGCTCGTGCAGGTGCTTTCCTTCGGTGGTTTTTACATTCTCTTCCCATTGCTGTTCAATATGAATCAGGGCCCATTGCCGAGGACAGAAGGCAAAGTGCTGAATGCCTGAAAGAAGAAGAAACTCATCTTCGGAATAATTAATATTCTTTCCCATCAAAACAAAGCTAATTCAATTCTTAGTCGAAGTCATATTTAAATGTGTGCTCCCTAATTACATGTTAATTCTCAATCTTAATGGCAACCATTTGTCAAAAACAAGGATGTGTCAATAGTGGCACACCCTCATTTTAGTTCAAATTCATTACAAAATCTCAATTACTTCAACTCCTGGCGGAATGGAAGTTTTGTCGATTGAAACAGAGTAATCATCAAATGAACGTGCAGGTTTTGATTGATTCTTTTTCTCGATTATGATGGCATTGAAGAGCAGATGAGCTGGAGCACTGCCCAAGGCCGTTGAGTGTTTGAAAACAATCAGCTTACGGGTGCTCATCATTCCACGTGCCGCAGAGTGATCATGGTCGAACATATTTTTAAGCGCTTCCCAAAATAGCTCAAGATCAACTTCATCAAAACCTGTTTGAGCTGCCAAATGAGCTGAGACAAAACCTTTTGAATAATATAATCCATAAGGAACTGTAAATTTGCGCCCCATGGTGCGGTTGTCACCTCCTTGTTTTTCAGCTTCGGCTTCAGTAGCCACAGCCATTCGGGTAATGCTGTGTTCGAGAGCAACAACAGGATCTACAGAACGGCCAAAAGTCATTTGAACAGGACCACGTACCTGACCAGCATTTTTACCCGTACTCATTACTGCTCCAAATGTACGTATATCGAAATAGTTGCTGCACATCCATTTTCTTGCCACTTCAGTCTTATCTCCATTTTTTTCTTTCGACTTTACTTCTTCTTGCTCATGCGATTCATCAATCAATTGATTAAGAATTGCTTTCTCTTTAATAAAAATATCGAAAGGCCTTTCAGCTCCTTTCACGATATGAACATAATTTCTCACCTTACGTTTTAAGCATACGTCAGTTACTAAACCCATTCCAGTTTCAGCATCAACACGAGGCAGGTTCCCAGCATCAGGGTCACCATTTGGGTTTCCATCAGTCACATCAAACAATAATGCAAAATCATACCGGTTTTTAATTAATTCGCTCATAATATAACCTCCTATTATTTAGTTGTTTTCTCTTTTTTCGTAAATAACTCTTGTCTTTGATGATAGTAACCAATGGCAAAACGGCTTTGATCATCTAACGATAGATGAGCAGGCAAACCATTACTGCTGACTCCGGTTATAATTTCCTGAATCATTTTTTCATAATAGGTTTTGCTTCCACTGCTAAGTTTTGCCAAATGGTGGTTCGAAAGATTAAGCAACCGTCCAAAGACAGTAACGGGTGTGCTTGAAGCTGCACCATAATATCTATCTTTTATGGTTGCATTAATTCCTGG
>RZYP01000284.1 GCA_009930275.1 Negativicutes bacterium | reverse complement strand
CAACCTGGAGGCAATCAGCACCTTTAAGGATCAATCGCTACGTACAGCTCGCATTGATCAGAAATACCGTGCAATACTCAAAGAGGTGCAAGCAGGTGAGCTTTATCTGTTGGTGTGGATTGACAACCACGACGAGGCAATGGACTGGGCTAAAAACAAGCGGATAGACTGGAACGAGCAGACGCAGGCTTATCAGGTATTTAGCCTGGATGAGAGCATTGAAAAGGAAAACAGGGAGGTGGTTGAGTCAACCGACCTCTTCATGGGCAAATATGGTGGCAAGGAGTTGATGGAGCTGGGTGTCCCGGAAGTACTGATACCATCGGTATTAAAAGTAAAAAACATTGATGACCTGGGGCAGCTGGAGAATTACCTCCCTGATGATGCCTTTGAAAACCTGTTTTATCTGCTGGATGGTGCCAGTATGGATGCTGTGCTAACCATTGTACGTGAAGGGTTGAATGAGGAAAGTTCGATAGAAAGTAAAAACAATGCACGTTCATTCATTGAACTGACAGATGATGAGATGTTGAATGAAGCTTTACAGGGCTCATTGCAGAAATGGAAGTATTATTTGCACCCTTCGCAGTCGACTTTTGTATATGGACAGTTTAAGGGCGCAATTAAACTTTCAGGAGGTGCAGGAACGGGTAAGACTGTGGCTGCATTGCATCGGTTAAAATTCCTTTCAGAACACAAAACCGATCCACAACCCATTCTTTTCACAACCTTTACCAAAGAGCTTACAGAAAACTTAAAATCATTAGCCCTTGGATTGAATATCAGCGAGCGTTCATTTCACATAGAGAATATTGATGCTTTGGCATTCAGGCTTGCACAGAAATACCACTTGTTGCCGGGTACGGCCAAACTGTTTGGGCTGAGTGCGGTGGTGAAACCAATTGAATTATGGGAAGAGGTGTTGCTGGAAGAACTCTCTGAGTTTGATCAGGAATTTTTATCACGAGAATATGAAGAGGTGGTGCTTGACCAGAATATCCAAAGTAAAGAAGCGTATTTGAGAGCAAGCCGTATTGGTAGAGGCAGGCCAATCGGCAGGAAACAACGCATGGAAGTGTGGAATCTGATCGAGAAGTTTATCGAGAAAAAACAAAGCGCTCAGCTTTATTACAAGGAGGAGGTGTATAACTTGATAAGCAATCATTTAAACGAGACTGAGACCAGAGAATTTTCCCATGTGATTGTGGATGAATTACAGGATTTCTCAAACGTTGAGTTAAAGTTCATACGTTCTTTGGTAAAAGAGAAAGAGAACGACCTTTTCCTGGTAGGGGACCCCTTGCAGAATATCTACAAAAAAAGGATCAACTTCTCGAAATCGGGAATCAATATCCGGGGGAAACGAAGCAATCGGCTCCGGATAAACTATCGAACGACAGAGGAAATTAAGAACCTGGCCATATCAGTTCTTCGGGACGAGGATTTCGACGACTTCGACGGCAATTTGGAGGAGAAGTCGGGGTATTTATCATTGTTTCATGGTGAGAAACCTCAATACAACATATATCCTTCGAAAGAGGATGAATTGGATGCCGTGTTGAAAGAGATAGAATCCCTCTTAGCACAAGGTTTTCATTACAACGATATCGTGATTGCAGCTCGTTTTCGTGATTCGGTAAATGACTTCAGAAACCATTTGCATCAAAACATGGTACCTTATGTGACAAGATTCCAGTTAAGCAGCAACAATGAGGGTATCCGGTTGACTACCTTTCACGGTTTGAAGGGGTTGGAATTCAAACATGTATTCCTGGTGGATGTAAACGACAGAACTCTGCCGTTCAAGCACCATAATTTTCACAACTTAACTGAAGAAGAAAAAAAACAGGAAATCAAATCAGAAAAATCGCTCTTCTACGTTGCTTCCAGCCGTGCCATACAACGATTGGTCATAACGGGTATGGGGATTAAAAGTGATTTGGTACGTTTATAGTGAAACTGTTTGGTCTTGCTAAATTGGTTCAAATCCCTGAACAAG
>RZYP01000283.1 GCA_009930275.1 Negativicutes bacterium | reverse complement strand
TGCTGTCCAGACGTTCCAATCAAAATCTTCGTTCTTGTCATTGAAGGTGTAGTAAGCAGCGTTCAAACCTACTTTCCCTATTTCTCCGCTTACAGCTCCTGTGAACATTTCTACGTTCGTATCGGCATCATCACCGCTGTTTGGTTTACCGTAGTTCAAGTCCAATTTTACTTTTTCACCGAAGCTTACGCCGATGCCGTCCATATCGTCATCGAAAACGTTGCCGTCGCCGACTACCAGGTCGTAACGTCCGCCTACTACGTCAAGGCCGCCGAGCCTGCCGTTTACAAAGGCACGTTTGAATTCTGTGTCTGATTCCTGACTGTTGGTATTGATAGTCTGCGTATTCTCAACCATGCCCGTATAACTCCAGCCGTCGTTAATCGCCCCGTTTACCCATAAGCGTGTACGCAGTTCAGGTGCATAGCTCTTGTCGGCTCCGTCTACATCTTGGTACAAGGCACGTACTTCGCCGGTCATTTTGACGTTATCGCTTTTCTTTTCTAATCTGGCTACGCGTACGCCGAGGTTGTCAAGTTCGTCTGCGAATTCCGCCATCAACTTGTCATTGGAATTGATGGCACCTTTGGCATAAGCTTTGGCAACGATCTGTGCCATTTCATAGCGAGTCATTAAATTATCACCTTTGAAAGTGCCGTCCGGATATCCTTCCACTACTCCTGCAGCGGCAAGCTTGTTTAAAGATGCATAGGCCCAGTGGCCTTGCGGTACGTCAGAAAAAGGGTTGGCAGCAAAAGCTGTAGCGGAAATGCCCAGTGCCATAGTCATTGCTAATACTAAAGATTTTTTCAATTATATTTCCTCCTAACAGGTTAGCTAAATTTGCTTGAGTTATAGCATTATTCAAATTAGTCTTTTTTCATGTGATGGCCGTTCTTTACAGGTGTTTCAGCTTGCAAAGCCGCTAAAGCTTCATCTGCTCTGTCGACAAACAGTTTGCGAATTTTCATGTTTTCGCCCATGCCATGAATATACGTGTCTACCTTGAAGCCCTCTTTTTCCAGAATTGATTTATGAGAATCAGGCTCTGCGCCCGCCATATCGTTGTTAGCATGGTCACCTGCCACCATCATCATCGGGATAAGCGTTACTTTCTTAATGCCTTTGTCTTTTAATTGCGGAATTACAGTATCAAGGTGTGGCCAGCCTTCAACCGAATAAATATAAACATCCTTCATACCAAGTTCATTCAAACGATTTTGCATTACTGAATAATAGGCGTTCGACGGATGAGGAGTACCATGAGCCATCAAAAGGATTGCTTCATGTTTACCAACTTTTGGGAATTCAGTGCTGACAGCCTTCATAGCCTCGGTAATATCGTCTCTTTGACCCTCTTGTCCCATCCAATACATGAGCGGAAGCCCACAAACAAGTTTCTTGAATTGTCCTTTGTATTCGTTAAAAACAGCGGCACTGTAATCGTATTCCATGCCCGGTATAACATTAAGAGAAGTAATAGCTATTCTGCTGTATCCTTCTTCTTTCAGTTGGTTTAAGGCCTCTTCAGGCGTTTGAATAGTTAATCCTTCATTTTCTTTAATACGGTCGATAATAATATGGGAAGTGAACGCAAGAACTACCTTCGTGTCTGGATGTGCAGCCCTAATTGCGTTAACAGTAGCATCGATTGTTTTTTCTCTGGTCTCTTTAAAAGTCGTACCAAAGCTGGTGATAACAATCGCATCTTTATTTGCCAAATTTTGCAAGGCAGCCGGTGCATCGACCTTAACACCAATCTGTGAAGCCTTGATAAGAGCCGGAGTAGCTGTTTTGACCTCCGTATTTAATTGATAGCCAGCGTAAACAGGTTGCATTCCCAATCCTCCTAAAAGTGCGGCGCAGGCCAAAGAAGCAAGCACCATTTTTCTAAAACCTTTTTTCATGAACAAACACTCCTTGTATTATAGAATTGTAGTTATTAAAGCCCCTCTCCAAGGGCTGTGCTACACTGTAAGGGATGCTGTGGATTGGTTCATCACTCCTACCA
>RZYP01000282.1 GCA_009930275.1 Negativicutes bacterium | reverse complement strand
TTCTTTAGAAATTTTGGCTATTCCGATCTCTACCGGCATGAAAATGTTCTGATCTGAGAAGGTATGTTTTTTAAAAAGATCCTTTACTTTATCAAGCGAGCGATCCAACGAATCGTTTGTGCTGAAGTATTCAGAGTATATGACCAAACGGTCGTTTGCCATTCTGAATATCATAACTTGATCACCAAATTTTTCTTTGACACTTTCAGCAATTTCTATAAAAACTTTTTCGGCGTATTCGTAGCCGTAGAGAAGAGACAAATTCGAAAGATGGCTAAAGTTAAGCATAAAAATTGCACCTTTCAACTCTTTCTGTTTAAAAAGATTATCAAGAAAATATTTTAGTGATTCCTGATTAGGGAGCTCGGTATTAGTATCATAATAGGCAAGTCTGAGATAATTTCGGCCATTTCTGTATAGCATGAGCATTATTCCACCTGTTGCAATAAAGACCGTTACAAGCAGCCAAACACTATTTTTAAGTTCTTCCGCTGCAAAATAAGTAGCCTCTCTCTGCTGAGAGCTTACGAAAAGGGCACCAACAACTCTGCCTTCTCTGCTAATAGGTATGTATGAATTATAGAGAACATTCTTGGTTGATCTTTCAATACTGCTTGTTTCCTTTCCTTCCCTAATTGCAAAAATCGCTTCAGGACTTTCAAGTATGGTTCCCTTAAGTTCATGCCTGGAACTGTCAACAATAACGTAATTACTGTTGATCAGGCTTATCATGTCTATGTCAGGATCTTGGTTCAGCTCGTCCAGCAGTGTGCCTATCTCAAAGTCCCCGAGGACTTTTTTTACATCGGCAGCAGATATGCCAATCTGTACAAATTCTCCTGAAGCAAGCCTGTAATACGCATATTTATAATATTCCCCGGAAACAGTATCTGCGCGTATCTCGTCGTACGATTCATTTTTGCCGCTTTTGATGAAATCGTGTACAGGATGGCCCGGCTCAGCTTTCCAGCCGATATAGCTGTCCACATTTGAAAAAGTTATAGTGCCTGAAGTATCGTATATACAAATCTGGTCTACTCCCAGAGAATCTGCGAGGGCTTTCACGACAGTCTGGGAAAATCTGTTATTTGTCAGCATTACAGTCTTACCAGCGGTTATAAGTCTTTCATTGAGCAACCGGTCAATTATCATTGAAGCTTCCACTGATTTTTTCAGGCTGTATGAATAATTTCGTGCGGCATCAATGGCGTCTTCTTTAAAGCGTTCGTAGTTTTCATTTATTTTCCGCTGCACAGAAGAATAGGTCCCGATGGAAAAGAGGACTGTAATTATTATGAATGGGATTATAAAAAGCCATATGTTGATCTGTTTAAGAAGTTTTTTTTCATTCATCATCGGCATCTCCCATTTCGGTATTTAGGGGCGGTCAACAGGCGCCAAACGATCGTAAGTTCAAGATGAGACTGTATACGCCCAAACGGTCTATTGCAAATCAATTGGAAATCGGTTGCAAATCAGTTGTTAGAGGCCCATTCCAATCATCCCGGTATGCCGTTGATCAGGATAATGCAGTATCATATTAAGCTACGGCCGTGGATAAAAAGTCCTTCAATGTTGCCTCATCAATTATAAATAAAAACCTTTATCCCGGCTCAACTCCATACCGGGACGACGAAGGAGGGGGATATCCTCAGGTCCTTACAACCGTTTAACGTTTGTTTGACCTTTTTTACGACCGTTTCACTACCGTTCCACTATTGCTTCACTGCCGTTTGACACAGGATGTTTATCCTGCAGTTTCACAATTGTTAGGACTAGTTCTCGCCTCGTGTTCTTATTGCAGTTTAGCCACTGTTCAATAAATACATTTTACTTCATAAAATTAAGAAAATGACCGCCATGTAAAGAGAGGCCGTCATTTTCGAAAAGTTGAATCTGATTTGGTCCTTTTTAACACTTTTCACCGTTTTGTCGGGATCAGAAGAACAGAGGAATGAGCCTTTCTGGCCACATTTGCACTTACACTTCCGAGGAAGAATTCCTTGACGTACCCCCT
>RZYP01000066.1 GCA_009930275.1 Negativicutes bacterium | reverse complement strand
GCGCAGGTCACCGGCATCGACTGTAACCGTCATGTCGTGGAACTGATGCAGCGCAGCATAGAGGAAAACAAGCTGGAAGCTTGCGTGCATGCTGTATTTGGCGATATACGCGAGTTAAAGGGGACTTTTGTTTCGGAAAGTTTTGATTTGGTTGTTGCCAATCCTCCTTACCGCAACAGCGGCAAAATGCGTGAGGTGGGAAAATCAGCCTGTCATGAGGTTACGGCTAATCTGGAGGATTTTTTCAAGACTGCGGCATATATGGTGAAATTCAGAGGACGTTTCGCGATTGTACAGTTGCCGGAACGTTTTACAGAATGCTTGGCCCTGGCTGCAAAACACGGCTTGGAATTAAAAAAACTGCAATGGGTGCATTCCTTTGCGGATAAACCGGCCTGGGTTTTTTTGGCGGAATTCGTCAAAGGCGGCTCACCGGGTCTGCAGGTGCTGGAGCCTTTAGTGATGTACAATCATGACGGCAGCTACAGTAAACAGACTTTGGCTTGCTACGGTATGGCTGAGGAGGAAAAAGAGTAATGATACAGGATGAGCCTGGTACTTTGTACTTATGCGCAACGCCCATAGGTAATCTAAAAGATATGACTGAGCGTGCCGTACAAACACTGGCGGCAGTTGATGTGATTGCTGCGGAAGATACAAGGCATACGCGCCAGCTACTGACCCATTTTGGTATTCATGGGTCTCTCGTAAGCTATCACGAACATAACAAAGAAAAGCAAGGACCGCTGTTAATTGAAAAGCTATTGTCAGGGAATAATATTGCCCTTGTCAGTGATGCCGGTTTTCCCGGTATAGCTGACCCGGGCGAGCATCTGGCAAAGCTGGCCATAGAGGCTGGGATCAACGTTGTGCCAATACCGGGAGCCAATGCGGCTCTTTGTGCTTTGATCGCTTCCGGACTGCCGTCATCACCGTTTTTTTTCGGCGGTTTTCTGCCGAAAAGTAAAAAAAATCGTCGTGAACAGCTGCAGGCCTGGCAAAAAATTCCGGCTACTATCGTACTTTACGAGGCGCCTCATCGAGTCAAAGAAGTCCTGACAGATATACTGTCTGCCTGGGGCGACAGGCGCATGGCTGCCGGCAGGGAACTGACCAAGCTGCACGAGGAATTTTTCCGCGGCACGGTCTCTGAATGTTTGGCTTGGCTCGAAAAGCAGCCGCCGCGCGGCGAGTTTTCCCTGGTTATTGCCCAAACAGAAGAAAATATTGCGGAAGAGCCGGCAGACGAAGGCGATCCGCTTGAAAAAGTGCTGGCATTGATTGCTGCCGGTACGCCGAAAAAAGAGGCTTTGCAAATGATAGCCAAAGAAAACAAAATTCCCAAAAGGGAATTATACAATAGATTAATTTTAGCCGAAGAAGGGGAAAAAGAATGACGAAACCAAGTTTTTACATTACAACTCCTATTTATTATCCAAGCGACAATTTACACATCGGTCATGCTTATTGCACGACGATTGCGGACAGCATAGCCCGCTATCGGCGGGCAGCAGGCTACGATGTTTTCTTTCTGACAGGCAGCGACGAGCATGGTCAGAAAATACAGCGCAAAGCTGAGGAAAAAGGCGTTACTCCGCTGCAATACGTGGACGCGATTGTGGCTAATTTCAAACTTCTGTGGGAAAAACTAGGCATCAGCAACGATGATTTTGTGCGCACAAGCGAAAAGCGTCACGAAAAAGTCGTGCAGGAAATCATGCAGAAAATATATGACCAGGGCGACATCTATAAGAAAAATTATGAAGGCCTGTACTGTGTGCCCTGCGAGTCTTATTGGCTGGAGCGCCAGCTGGTTGACGGCAAGTGCCCTGACTGCGGCCGGCCGGTTGAGAAGATGAAGGAAGAAAGCTATTTCTTCAAGCTCTCCAAGTATCAGGACCAATTGCTGGAATACATCGAACAAAACCCGGATTTCATTCAACCGGTTTCCAGGCGCAACGAGATGATCAACTTCATCAAACAGGGTTTGGAAGACCTTTGTATAACAAGAACTACTTTTGACTGGGGCATCAAAGTGCCTTTTGATGACAAGCACGTAGTTTACGTCTGGTTTGACGCCTTGCTGAATTATTTCACCGGCGTTGGTTATGGCGCAGACGAGGAGAAATTCAAGAAATTCTGGCCTGCCAACCTGCATCTTGTGGGTAAGGAAATCGTGCGTTTCCATACGATTATCTGGCCGATTATGCTGATGGCTATGGGCGTGGAGCTGCCTAAGCAGGTTTATGGTCATGGCTGGCTTGTTGTGGAAGGCGACAAAATGTCCAAATCCAAGGGCAATG
Source organism: Negativicutes bacterium (assembly GCA_009930275.1). The sequence goes on along the minus strand of RZYP01000066.1, from coordinate 7,472 downwards.
TGATAGATCCACTCAGTTTAATTGATGAATTCGGTGCCGACGCTATCAGATATTTCCTGCTGCGTGAGATTAATCTCGGCAGCGATGGCAACTTCTCCCGAGATGCCTTGATTACCCGTATCAATGCCGACTTGGCGAATGATCTCGGCAATTTGCTGCACCGCACAGTCAGCATGATAGAAAAGTACCACGGCGGCAGAATCCACAATACTGCTGTTGCGGATGAACTTGATGCAGATTTGATTTCCCTTGCCGCGCAAACGGTTGAGAGCTATCAATACGCTATGGATAATATGGAAATCAACACGGCGATTAAGAGCGTCTGGGCTTTGATCAGCCGTACCAATAAATATATCGACGAAACCGGGCCGTGGCTTTTGGCTAAAGACGAAGCAAAAGCGGCAAGGCTGCAGGCGGTCATGTATAATTTGGCGGAAGTATTGCGGATAGTTGCCATTCTGATTGCGCCGTTCATTCCACATACCAGCCCGAAAATTTATAAGCAGCTGGGCTTGGCAGTCCCTGCAGAATTTCTGCTGGCAGATGCCGCCTGGGGCGGACTGCCTGACGGCACCATGGTGCATAAGGGCGAGCCCATTTATCCGCGCATCGAGGTCAACGAAGAGGGTGTAACCGTAGCGGCCGCAACGAAAAAAACGGCAGTGACGGCAGTTCCGCAAAAAGAAAAAGTTGAGCCAACCGCGCCAGAACAAAAAGAAGAAATAGCGATTGAAGATTTTGCCAAAATAGATTTGCGCGTTGCTACGATTCTGACGGCCGAAAGAGTGCCTAAAACAGATAAATTAATGAAACTTTCCGTAAAAATAGGTGAAGAAGAACGCACGATAGTTTCGGGTATCGCTCAGCATTATACGGAAGAACAATTGGTAGGCAGGAATGTTATTGTCATTGCTAATCTGAAAGCTGCAAAATTGCGCGGCATCGAGTCCCGCGGCATGCTTCTCGCCGCATCTGACGGTGAAGGTCACTTGGTTTTGGCAGATGCCCCGAATATAGCTTCCGGCAGCAAGGTGAAATAAATGTCTGCTATCAAGGTTTTTGACTCCCATGCCCATATGGATTGCGAGCATTTTGACGAAGACCGGGAAGAACTGTTTGCCCGGCTGAAAGAAGAGATAGCAGGCCTGATTAACCCGGGTTGTGATAATGAAACTTCGCTGAAAGCCATTAGTTACGCGGAAGCTTATGACTTTGTCTATGCCGCCGTAGGCTGGCATCCGCAAGAAGTTTTAAGGATGAAGGACGAAGATCTCCTAAAACTTGAAGAATGGTCGAAACATCCGAAAGTGGTAGCCATCGGTGAAATCGGTCTGGATTATTATTATGATGACTGCGCGCCGCGCGAAATGCAAAGAGCTCGTTTTATCGAGCAGCTTGCTTTGGCGCGAAAGGTAGATTTGCCGGTAATTATCCACGACAGGGACGCTCACGGTGATATGCTGGATATTTTTCACAGCGAAGGCAAAGGCCTGCGAGGAGTATTCCACTGCTATTCCGGCTCCCTGGAAACAGCCAGGGAACTGCTTAAAATGGGCTTTTATCTGGGCTTCGGAGGCAGTTCTACCTTTAAGAATGCCGAGAAGGTTCGAGCTGTTCTGAAGTATGCGCCGGAGGACCGGATTTTATTCGAAACCGATTCACCTTATTTGACGCCCGTCCCCTATCGAGGCAAGAGGAACAATCCTGCCTACACAGCGCTGATAGCCTGCAATGCCGCACAGCTGCGCGGTGTAGAGGTCGATTATCTTGTCAAAAAAAGCACGGAAAACGTTAAAAAACTCTTCAATAAAATTATTTGATATTTACAAAATCAACCGTAGAATTGTATAATTCTACGGTTTTTGTAATATTTCCAACTTTACTCCTATGGCGTCGTTTGACATTTCAAAAATTCACATGATATAATTCATTGACTTTTTAAAGGAGGGTTATGATGGAACAAAAAACTATCTTTAACCGTCCCTATAAAATGCTTGCCTTAGGGTTATTTCTGATCTTATCCTTGTGTTTACTGGGGTTTGTCGCTGCTAAAAAACAGATTTCCATTTTAGTTGATGGCAACATGGTAACACTTGAAACCAGAGCAATGAACCCCCAAAGTGCATTGAAGGAAGCTGGCATTGAGCTGGCGGATAATGATGGCTATTTCGTATTGAATAAAAAAAGATTGGAAGAAGGTTCGACAATTGAAGTAGTACGCGCCATGCCTGTCAAGGTGTGGGAAGCCGGCGTAGTAACAGAACATTCGATCGGCCGCGGAACAGTAAAAGAGGTATTGCAAGCATTAGATATTGATTATAGGGACTGTACGGTTTATCCGTCTTTGGGGGAGAAACCGGTGCCAGGCATGGAAATCTACATATTGGATTCTGATACCAGAATCGAGGAGGAAAAGCGTTCTGTACCTTTTGCCATAGAGAAAAGACAGGACTCGCATTTGAGCTTCGGTGAGGAAAAAACAATCTCAGCGGGTAAAACAGGCGAAAAGATTGTGACTGTTTGTTATGTTGAGGTTAATGGGAAAACAGTTAAACGCGAAATAGGGGAAGCAGTAGTTGTGGAACCTCAATCGGAAATTGTTGCGGTTGGCACGAGTAAGACTGTAGAAACTTCCAGAGGAAAGGTAGGCTACCGTGTGATGAAAACCATGGAAGCAACGGCCTATACGCTTGAAGGCGGTGATGGTGACGGAGTTACCTCCATCGGTTTAATACCAAAGCATGGTATAATTGCGGTAGATCCAGACGTTATTCCTTATGGGACCAGGGTTTATATTCCGGGGTATGGTTTTGCGGTAGCTGGTGACTGTGGCGGCGCTATAATTGGTAATCGTATAGATTTATTCATGGACGACTATTACGATGCCATACGCTTCGGTCGTCGTAATGTTGAAATGTACATTTTAGAGTAAGTTGCATAAAGGGGATAGCAGATTGCTGAAAGAAGTACTGGTTGTTGAAGGCAAAATGGATACTGTCGCGATCAAAAAAGCAATTGACGCCGAAACAATCGAAACTGGCGGCTTCACTCTGGCTCCTTACACGCTGAAGAAAATCAAGGCTGCGTATGAAAAGCGCGGAATAATTATTCTCACCGATCCGGATGGTGCCGGTGAGAGAATAAGAAAATATTTGACAGAGCGATTTCCCAAGGCAGGCCAGGCTTTTGTGCCTAAGCTTGAAGCAACGGCTAATAATGACGTTGGCATCGAGCAGGCCGCCCCTGAGGCGATCAGGTCGGCACTGTCTAAGGTTCGTTTTCACGAATTCGAACCCCGGTTTGAGTTTTCTAACCGGGACTTATTCGTTTATAGGCTTTCCGGTTCTGCAGACGCGTCAGCGCGCCGCGATAAATTAGGTGCAATTCTAGGCATAGGTTATGCCAATGCCAAACAACTTTTGTTAAGATTAAATAATTATGGCGTAACCCGTGAAGAATTTCTTGCGGCGATTTCGCAAATAGAGGTATAAGATGGAACAACCGGTTATTGCTAAAAAAGAAGTTACAGCCCATATTTTGAAGGCGTTCAATTTGCATGCGGACAAAAAACTGGGACAAAATTTTTTGGTTGATGAAGAAATCGTCAAACGAATAGTTCAAGCTGCGGAAATTTCACCTTCTGATACCGTTTTGGAAGTTGGACCTGGCATAGGAACCTTGACGCAGGCCCTGGCCATGACGGGTGCCGAGGTTATTGCGGTGGAACTTGACCGCAGGCTGCTCCCCGTATTGGCTAAGACGCTGTCAGCCTATGATAATGTGCAGATTATCAACGAAGATATATTGAAGCTTGATATTAGAAAGGCTGTGCCTAAGGAAAATTTCAAGGTTGTGGCTAATCTGCCCTACTATATCACTACACCGATTATTTTCAATCTGCTGGAACAAAAACTGCCGATGGAACGCATGGTGGCGATGGTACAGAAAGAGGTAGCAGAGCGCATGGTGGCAAAACCGGGGGGTAAAGACTACGGTGCCTTGTCTGTTGCCATCCAGTACTATACTGAGCCGGAAATAGCCTTCATCGTTCCTCCCACATCGTTTATTCCGCCGCCTTCAGTTGAGTCGGCTGTCATAGCTTGCAAGCGCAGATTAGTTCCGCCCGTGGAGATTGATGATGAAAGACTTTTTTTCCGCGTAGTTAAGGCGGCGTTTTCGGTGAGAAGGAAGATGCTCAGCAATGCTCTGAGAAACATGGGCATCAATGGCGAGCAGGCAGCGCTTTGGCTGGAAGCAGCAGGCATTGACGGCAAACGTCGCGGCGAAACGCTTTCCTTGGAAGAATTTGCTGCTTTGACCAATACTTTCGAAAAATTTAATAATTAAAAAACAAAGGACGCAAATTCCGTTTTTCGGATTTGCGTCCTTCATTCTTTTTGTTTAGTTTTTTGTCTTGTCATGGATTAGTGCACCAGATAAAAATGCGTGTTGATTAAGGCTGCTAAAAATTTTTTGAATGTCATGTGAATTCCTCCCTTAACTATCTTATGGGCTAAGTATAGCACGATGGATATAATTTGTCCAGCATGGACATAAAATGTCCCCTAACAATCGAAAGAGCTGGCAAAGGCCAAGGGTGCTGGATCTTTTGGCATTGATCCAGCACCCTTGAAATTTTTAACGATTTTTTAAAAAATATTTTATTTTTTTTCTTGGATATTTTTTGTTGCGGGGATGTTGGTAAAGCCTTTGCCCATAACATCAGTAACGTCATGAATGACCATAAAGGCATTGGGGTCTATGTCTGCCACAATCGCCTTGATTTGTGCCAGCTGTGTCAACTTGGCTACCACCAGCAGTATTTCGCGCGGTTGATGGGTGAAGGCGCCTTCACCATGCAGGAAGGTCACGCCGCGTCCGACAATTTTAATAATCTCGCTGGCAATAGCAGGAGACTGGTTGCTGATGATGATTATATTCTTTTTGTAATCAAAACCGTCGGTAAAGGTATTTGCTACTTTGAAAGTGATAAATGAAGCCAACAGCGTGTAAAGGGCGGGCTCAAGACCAAAGAGCAAGGCGGCGATGCTCATTAGAACGATGTTGATAATAAAACCGGGAGTACTGATGGCAATACTGTAGTACTTGTTAAAAATCGCACCTATAATGTCAGTACCGCCGCTGCTGCTGCCTACTCGGTAAAGAAAGGCCGCACCGATACCTGTGAGCGTTCCGCCGACGATGCACGAGAGCAGTATGTCTTTGACCGGCGCCAGAGGAACAAGGAAGCTAAAAAAATCCAGGGAGAAAGAATAGGCCAGCATGCCGAAAATGGTTCTCAATGGGTACGAGCGATCCATATAGCGATAAGCCAAAAAGAATAAGGGAATGTTGATTATTATAGTGACGATACCCATGGGCAAATTGTATAAATAGTAGAGCATCACGGCTATGCCGCTGATGCCGCCGCTTAACAATTGGTGGGGAATAAAGAATGAATTCACGGCTATGCCCATTAAAGCGCAGCCCAGTGCTGTCATCAGATGTTGTATAAGATGTTTTTGCATAAGCGGAGACCCTCCTGATACGCCTTTTCTAGGGATATTCTAACATACTTCATGCAAAAGGAAAGACAAAATTTCATTCATAGCAAAAATACGTATGAAACTATTAATAATCGAGAAAAATTTCGCATTTTTTTCTTGCCACCATGGGGACATAAGGATAGAATGTATTGTATAATTAAATATAAGTATTCATTATTCAAAATCTTTTTTGCAGGAGTCAGGCTATGTTGGAAAAGGCCTTTGCCAAGATAAATCTTGGTTTGGATATCGTAGGGAAGCGCCCCGACGGGTATCATGAAGTTAATATGATAATGCAAAGCATTGAGTTGGCTGATGAAGTTGAACTTTTACCTGCGCAAGAACTTAGCGTTATTACCGATAGTTCTGACGTGCCGGGAGGCAGGGATAACCTTGCCTGGAAGGCCGTCATGCTGATGGCGGAAAAGTTTGGGCATAAACCGAACGTTCAGGTTTCTATCAAAAAAAGGATTTTTATGGCTGCCGGCCTTGCCGGCGGCAGCGCGGACGGAGCAGCAGTACTAAGAGGGCTTAATCGTCTCTGGCAGCTTGACTTGCCAGCGGAACAACTGGAAGTTTTGGCTGCTGAACTCGGCTCTGACGTACCCTTCTGTATCAGAGGGGGAACGGTACAAGCCACAGGGCGTGGTGAAATTTTAGAGCCCCTGCCTGACATGCCGGAAACCTGGCTGGTTCTTGCCAAGCCTAAAATTGAAGTCTCAACGGCTTGGGCCTATCAAAATTATAACAATGAAAATATTAATGTAAGGCCTGGAATTAATGCCATGAAAGAGGCTATCGCCAGGCAGGACAGGACGGGAATCTTTGCTTGTATGGGCAATGTGCTGGAAAGCGTCACTGGCAAGGCTTACCCTGAAATACTTGCCATTAAGGCTGCTATGGATGAAGCCGGTGCTGATATAAGCCTTATGTCAGGCAGCGGACCCACAGTTTTTTGCTGTGTCCAATCCCGCGAGCGCGGGGAAAGTATCGTTAGTGCTTTACGCAAGAAGTTTGACGTAGATATAGAATTGACAAAAACCTTGAGGAGGAATGGATTATGAGCGGTCACTTGAGTCCTATTAAATTGGATAGCTACAAACCATTACGTGAGCTTGTGTGTGAAAAAATTCGCCAGGCAATTACTACTGGTATTTTCAAATCAGGCGAGAGATTAATGGAAATTCAATTGGCCGAAGAGATGGGCGTGAGCAGGACACCGGTGCGCGAGGCCATCCGCAAGTTGGAGCTTGAAGGTTTTGTTGTCATGATTCCCCGGCGCGGTACTTATGTTGCCGATATTTCCATCAAAGATATTACCGAGGTCTATGAAATCAGAACGGCACTTGATGTGTTGGCGGCAGGGTTAGCGGCTGAGCGCATCAGTGATGAAGAGCTGGAAGCTATGCAGCGCCTTTTGGTCGAAATAGGTCAGTATATCGAAGAGGGCAATCTCGAAAAAATTGTTGAAACTGACACCGCCTTCCACGATATTCTTTATCAAGCCAGCCGTAATGAACGGCTTGTTAATATTATCAGCAACCTGCGTGAGCAAATTACGACCCTGCGTGGGCGTTCCATGCATTATCCCGGTCGTTTGATCAATACTTTGGATGAACACCGCGCTATCGTTGACAGCATGGCACAGCGCGATGTGGAAAAGGCCCAGCAGGCTGTACGGGAACATCTGGAGAATGCGGAGCATACTTTGCTCAAAGCAATTGAAGAAGCCAGAGATATCTGATATTTGGGAGGGCAACCTTATAATATGTACGATGCCATTATTTTAGCAGGCGGCACCTGTCCCTGGTTAAAAAAACTGTCGGGTACCGAATATCGGGCAGTGGCCATGCTAGACGGGAGGCCGCTTGTTTCCTATATTATTGATGCCCTTCTTGCTTGTGAAGCCATAAATAAGATTACTAT
>RZYP01000281.1 GCA_009930275.1 Negativicutes bacterium | reverse complement strand
GCATGACACGGTATATCTCCGGATTGCTGTGATTGAGTGAGAGTCTGATTTTATACGTTTTTCCCATAGTATTTATTATGAATCGTTAAACATATGTTCTGGTGGAAATAATTGCAATTTATTACCGTTCCTCCATGAAGTGCAAAGACATCTTCGTTTGTCCAGGAGTAAATAGTAGTACAAGACCTTTAGGATATTCCTGCATTATCTTTCTATGTTTGAAGTAGTTTTTTTATTCTTAAACATTCCCGTTGCCATATACGACAACCATCACAATTTTACGCTGTCCAGTTCTTTCATCATATAGATCCGGCGTTTATAAATATGCCTGTATTGATTGACCAGTTGCCCGACGAGCGCAGGTCCACCATCGAACGATTTCATTCGGTTCAACATGTTGGCTACTATTATGTACGCCTTCTTATCTGTAATGGAAGCTTGCTGCTGAACATATTTAAGATAGACTGACAGAATCTCCTTTTCGTACCGGGGAAGTAGGTGTTTTTCATATTGACGTAGAAACTCTATGCCCCTTCTCAGACAAAGCTGCCAAAGATCATCCCACATCTGGTGTTCAATGAAAATATCTGCCTTCAATTCAATGGAGCTATAAAAACCCTTCTCAGATAAGTTCTGTAATATCCACGACAGCATTTCATGCCATTCTGCTTTTGGTGTGATTTTTTTTAGCGACTTGTAACAGGTACGTTGTTCCGTCCCTTGCACAAATAATTTTTTGGTGATTTCAAGAACTTTTTTGCTGTTATTCAACTGCTTATACACGAATAACAGTTGTTGTAACCATTCACTTTCAATGCCTGTCTCCTTTTTTTTTCTAGCAATTACAATTCCTTCCTGCAGCAATTCAATGGCCTGATCATACCTATTTTCTGCCAGCATACGCTTTAACTTGATCTTCCGGACTTCAGGATAAAACAGGAACTCCCCGATTGTTTGATCTGCATCCTCCTCCCGATCATTTTCAACCAAGAGGTATATCTTATCCAACACAGCTCGTTCTTGCTCATAATCCCCGGCATTCGCTATCCGCCGATTAATGATGCGCAGCACACGATCAAAACCACCTACAGCATCTGATACAAAATATTTTTCCAACACCTCCAAAGAAGTATTTTGTCCCACGTATTCATGCTTTTTATCTCCAATTACTTTTTCGTACCAACTAAAGATCGATTCTACCTGATCATTCGAAAGTTTTTCATTCAACATCTCTTCCAGCAAATCAATCGCCTTGTCGTATACTTCCGGAACCAAACATTCGTAGTCGAATCCCTCATCCCAATAATCGGGAATGGTTTCAATCAACTTTTGCGCAATACAAATGGCTTCCTCTCTGTTATCATGCCGAATATTATAGTGGGCTTTTTCCAATAAATGCTCCAATTTTTCGCTAACAGCGCAGGCATCAAAACCAAAATCTTCGATTCTGTTTCCGTACCTGCTGTATGACTTAATTCCACTATTAATAAAAGCCTTTTGAATGGTTTTCATATAATCTTCCTGTGGCTTCATTCTGGAATTTGATTTGGGTTTCGGAGAAAATTTTTCCATGAAAAAGGCCTGAAAATTCTCGTTATCGTGGGCATATTCCCTGATAAACTGATCCAGCTTGCTTTTAGCGGTATGTGCCAGTATATCATTCAGAATGTCGTCTTTGCTCATTTCACGTTTCGCCTTGATTGCCATTAAATTACCTCAGTTTGTTGTAATACCTGTTACGTTGTTTGAACATCTTCTCAAAGTAATCAATTTTTGAATCCCGGTAATCGAAGATTACAGGAGCCTTACCAGATCGCTGAATCCTGCCAATATATTGAACTAACTTCCCTTCAAAAGCAAAAGGATAGACAATAAAAAGGCATTCCAACTCACTGACATCAATTCCTTCACCAAAATATTGTCCGGTGGAAATAATAATTTGAAAATGGCCTTGTTCAATTTGCTCCAGCTTGCTTTTGCGACTTCGTTCCGAATCATCTCCAGATATGGCAACCGTTTCGTAT
>RZYP01000280.1 GCA_009930275.1 Negativicutes bacterium | reverse complement strand
CATCTTCTGCTCCATCGCCCTCTCAATGCCTTATTACCTTACCACTAATTTCAATATTTTGCTAACAGTTTACCAACACTGTGCAAAAGAGGGTTTTTAAAATATATATGTATATGATTACTGCATGATTTGTACACTGAGGGAACTTTGTTCTGCAAATTTCATAACCTTGTCTGGCGCATTGCACTGTGATAGCATCCATACGACACGTGTTATACGTCGCCACCCGATAAAATAAGGATACTATTCGCATGCAGAGATTGGAATTCGCACCAGAATTTCTGTGGGGGTGCGCCACAGCAAGCTACCAAGTAGAAGGGGCCATAGAAGAGGATGGAAGAAAACCTTCCATTTGGGACACATTCTGTGCCAAAGAAGGAACGATATTGGGTGGTGATGATGGGAGTATTGCTGTCGATCAATACCACCGTTATGCCGATGACGTTCAATTGATGAGTGATCTTGGCTTCCAGGCCTATCGGTTTTCCCTTGCTTGGCCACGCATCATCCCTACTGGTAGAGGTGAAGTCAATCTCAAGGGCATCGATTATTATATCAAGCTGAGCAAGGCTCTCAGAGCTAAAGGGATGAAGGTTGTTGCTACGCTGTATCATTGGGACCTCCCGCAAGCACTACAGGATGAAGGTGGATGGGCGGTACGTTCAACAGCCTATGCGTTTGCTGAGTATGCAAAGGTGTGCTTCTCGTACCTTGGTGAGTATGTCGATCAGTGGATAACGCTGAATGAACCCTTCTGCAGCGCATATCTCGGCTACCTGTGGGGAGAACATGCTCCAGGCATCAAAGATCCAAAACAAGCATTCAAGGCAGTACATTACCTCAATCTGGCTCATGGATTGGCAATCAAAGAGTATAAGGCTTCCGCTTTGGAGGCTCCCATCGGAATCACACTCAATCCCAGCTGGCCAAGACCGGCAACAAGAAGACTAGAGGATGCAAAAGCCAGTGAGTTGGCAAGAGCTTTGTATACCGATGTGTATTTGCATCCTCTGCTAGGAAAGGGGTATCCGAGTTCCATGAAAGAGGAATTGCACATCAGCTTTCCGATCGAACCAGGTGATATGGAAATCATTGCACAAAAAATTGATTTCATTGGCATAAATTACTATATGGAACATGCAGTTGTGTATGATCCGCAGGAGCCGTTCCTGTTCAAAGAGGTACCTGTTTGGCAACGTACGACAAACCAGGGTTGGCCCATTGTACCGAATGGCTTATTGCGCTTGCTCAAGTATTTTGACAAAGAAACTGAAGGCATGGATCTGTATATTACAGAAAATGGCTGTGCAGCAGATGATATCGTGGAGAATGGAAGGGTTCATGATTACGCTCGTTGCGATTATCTCAATCAGCATTTTGCAGTCTGCAAGCAAGCCATTGATGAGGGTGTGAATCTGAAAGGGTATTTTGTATGGTCCTTCATGGATAATTTCGAATGGGCTTGGGGATACTCCAGAAGGTTTGGCATCGTCTACGTGGATTACGATACGCAAGAAAGAATCCCGAAGGACAGTGCATATATGATGCGGGATGTGATTGCAGGGTATTGTGAATACATATAAAAACAATATTGTAACAATACTCAAATAGTATATAAACAAAATAGAAAAACGTTGAAATAATAGGACTAATACTCTTTACAAGTATTAGTCCTTGCTATATGTATACGAAATATATAAAAAAAATATAAAAACGATATTGAAATGAACTGAAAAAACTTTAAAACAGTATCAAAAAAGTATATAATAAAAACTAAAAAAACTTATAACCAATACTCAAACAAATTGAATAAGACAATAAAAATTAAAAAAATATATGGAAAGTCATCTGAAAATATATAAAACAGTACAAAAAATATTAGGAAAAAACTTAAAACGATGTAATAACAATATAGGAAAAGTATGAAAAAGTCATTGTTCACAACTTAAGCCCAACTCTCCCAAAATCTCAACAATTTGACTTGTGATTATGATGGAATTTGGTCTTCCGCTTGTTTTCCGCCCTTGGTACTGT
>RZYP01000279.1 GCA_009930275.1 Negativicutes bacterium | reverse complement strand
GAGGAAAATCCCTCTTGTTGCTTTGGTAGCGAAACTAATATATTAGATGCTTCGGGTAACTGCATTCGTTAATAAAGCTTTTATGCGCTATTTAGGAAAAAAATTATTTCTACTATTAGCTCTAATTATTTTAGGGGGCAGTTTGATGTCAGTGGCAATGGCTAATGTTAATGTCGGTTTAGAAGAAGTCGGACAAACAATTGCCTTAGACAATCAAAGCCCCATTCAAACAGCAGTTAAGGTAATTAATGTTTTTTTGGGAGTTTTAGGAGTTATCGCCCTAGGGCTTATTTTATGGGGAGGGTTTATTTGGATGACTGCAGCTGGGAGCCAAGAGAAGATTGATCAGGCGAAGAAAATTTTAAAAAACTCAATCATTGGTCTAATAATAATCTTATCTTCTTGGGGAATTGCCTATTTTGTTTTAGGTCGTCTAACGGGGGATGTTTTTAATGGTGGCTCCGGGTCTGATGCTTGTCTTAATGGCACGGTTGTCTCTTGTGGCTGTGGCGGTGAACAGGTTTGTAATAATGGCGTTTGGGGGCCTTGTTTGGGCTCTTTTTGCGACCCTGGTAGTGGTGAGCCTGTTTCTTGTGATGGAAAAACAGAGTTAAGTGGTTGTCAGGCTGACAGTACCCTTTGCGGACCGGATTACTTATGTAATGAGGATAATTGTAAGTGTGAGCCGCGGGCATCTTTGGGTGAAGCTTGTAATACCGATAAAAGTGGGGGTGATCGTTGCGCTCCCTCTGATGACTTATGTGGTCCCTATTTAAAATGCAATGCGGAAACTTGTCTTTGCGAAGGGCCGCCAGTAATTACTGCTATTAATCCGGTTGGTGGTTTTTGTACTAATGATCAGAATCGGGGGTGTAATTATGACAGCGATTGTTTGTCTGGTGGTCAATGTGATTTAACTTCTCCTAATGGGGCAGCTAATAATTTCCTAACCCTCTACGGTTATAATTTTGGTTCTATCGTTGATATTTCTCAGTCCTCTTTAGCGACCGTTGATTTTGAATCTAATAGTGAAGGAGAAGTTCCATCTTTTTGGGCAGTTAGGAATCAGGAAAAATCTCAAGTAGGAATTAGTCGAGAAGCAGCTCGTTCCGGCGTCCAGAGTCTAAAGATAAAACAAGAGCCAAATATACCTTATCCGGGTGTTTGTAATCGACAAATTTGCACAGACTTAAATACTTGTACCTGGAACGAATTTAATCGCACTTGTAGTTTTAACCAGACCGATGAGAGCCATTCTCAAGCTCCAGCTGTTTACCGTGAGGGTGAAAATTTAGTTTGGGGTAATACTAATCGGGTCATGTGGGCTGAGTTAAGTTACGATTTAGCCCCTCTTGACCTTAGGGTTGGGGATACCTATTCAATCCAATTTTATTATCAGGGGCGAAACGAGGCGGCAATCAATCTGACAATTTCCGCTTTATCGGGTTGGGGTAGTCAGTGTTTAGGTTATGATATTCCAGGAGCCTTAAAGGCGGGTTATGCTTGGGATGGAGCTAAAGTTGTTCCTCCTCCCAGTGCCGGCGAAGATCCTTGCAATCCGGACTATGGTCAAACTTGTTCTGAACAACCAAATAATTGCTGTTTTAATTCGCCTCAGCAAAAAAAATGTTACCAAGCTTTAAATTTGCCGGCAATTTCTTCTGGGCTGGCAAGTGATTGGACCCTTTATTCTTACACTTTCCAGTATACCCCTGAAATGGCTTCTTGGCTGGGAAATAATGGTCAGCAAATGCTTAAGCTAGGTTTAAGTATCGGCTACAATCGAACAAGTGCTGTTGGTACAAACTTTTTCATTGATGATTTTTCGGTAGTTAAAAATTTAACTAACGGACGAGTCTCTTTTTTGGGGGGCAATACAGCTCAAGTACAAGCAGCTAATTTTCCTAATATTCTAAATCCAAACTGTGTTAGTTACTGGACGGATAGACAGGTAACAGTAGCAATACCTTCTGGGGCAGTTTCTGGGCCTATTAAAATTGAACGAGAGGGCTTAGGGGCTGATAATTTTGATATTAC
>RZYP01000278.1 GCA_009930275.1 Negativicutes bacterium | reverse complement strand
GCTGTAAAACTGAGCATTTTGGGTCTGAGTTTTATCTGGTATCGCTCCATGAGGAGTGGTTATTTCCATTTTGGAAACTACCACTGCTTCATCCAGTTCACCTTTATCGAATATATTCTTCAAGTGCTTACTGATTGCAGGTGTTTGGACACCAAATAATTCTGCCATTCCTTTTTGTGTCAGCCAGACAGTCTCATCTTTTATGATAGCGTTTATCGATACATCTTCGTTTGCAGAACGGTAAACCAGAAACTGAAATTCCCTGTTCATGCACCCACCTCTATTTCTGCGATGATTTTATTGATCTCATCACGCAAGGTCTGCTCTCTCGCCACTATCTCCTCGATATGTGCATTGAGCTTAGTAATGTTTATCACTTCACGTGTATCCTTCTGTTCTACGTACGTGGAAACGGAAAGGTTGTAATCCTGTGCGGCAATATCCTTATTGGGAACCAATACTGCGATGTGGTCGCTTTCAGCCCTTTTTGTGTAGAGATCAAGGATCGTCTCGATATTCTCCTGCGTCAGCTTGTTGCTGTTGGTGACCTTGACGCACTCTTTGGAGGCATCGATAAAGAGAGTACTGTTTTCGGACTTAGCCTTCTTCAGTACCATGATGCAGGTGGCAATACTGGTGCCGAAAAACAGATTGCCCGGCAGCTGTATCACACAGTCCACGTAATTGTTGTCTATCAGGTACTTGCGGATCTTTTGCTCTGCTCCCCCCCTGTACATTATGCCGGGGAAGCATACGATAGCCGCAGTTCCGCTGGTGGCGAGCCATGCCAGACTGTGCATTATAAATGCCAGATCAGCCTTTGATTTCGGTGCCAGCACCCCTGCAGGAGAAAATCTAGGATCATTTATCAGCAGAGGATTTGCATCTCCATCCCATCTTATTGAATATGGCGGGTTAGAGACAATGGCCTCAAAGGGCTCATCATCCCAGTGCAGAGGGTCGGTCAAGGTATCTCCAAGCCCAATGTCAAACTTGTCGAAGTCAATATCATGCAGGAACATGTTAATCCTGCAGAGGTTATATGTTGTAATGTTGATCTCTTGCCCGTAGAAACCCTGTCTGACATTTTCCTTGCCAAGAATTTTAGCAAACTTAAGAAGCAGGGAACCTGAACCGCATGCCGGGTCATAGACCTTGTTTACCTCAGTTTTTCCCACAAGGGCAATTCGTGTCAGAAGTTCGCTGACTTCCTGCGGCGTATAGTACTCGCCGCCGCTTTTGCCTGCGTTGGAAGCGTACATTCCCATAAGGAATTCATAGGCATCGCCAAAAGCATCGATAGTGTTGTCTCTGTAATCACCCAGCTTCATCTCACCCACGCCAATCATGAGCTTGACGATCTTTTCATTGCGCTTGGCTACTGTGCCCCCAAGTTTGTTGCTGTTTACGTCTATATCATCGAACAGGCCTTTAAAGTCGTCTTCGCTGGGGCTTCCCTGGGCGGAACTTTCAATATTGCGGAATACTTTCTCCATTGTTTCGTTGAGATTTTCATCTGCTGACGCTCTTTTTCTTAGATTTTGGAAAAGCTCGCTTGGCAGGATAAAAAAGCCTTTAGTCTGCACCAGATCCGCACGGGCGTCCTCCGCTTCATTGTCCGAAATTTCTGTGTAATTAAAACCGGTATTTCCGGTCTCATGTTCGCCGCGGTTGATGTAGTCGGTGAGGTTTTCCGATATGTATCTGTAAAAAAGCATTCC
Organism: Negativicutes bacterium; assembly: GCA_009930275.1. The sequence continues at coordinate 323 of RZYP01000278.1, read as the reverse complement.
AAGAACATATTGTTTGAAGTCCCATCCATCTACGCTGCCTCTGAGGTCGTTGGCAATGCTCCATATTGTGCGGTGTAGCTCAGCCCGTTCCTGTTCTTTTCTGTTGTCAGCCATTTTCTGCTTCCTCTCGGAATCTATTCTATAATTTTTTTGTTTTTCTAAATGTCTGTATTGGATGCAGAACCGCTTATAACAGCCTCTGCAAATTTTTCTTTTAAGTTTTATCGATTGGCAGTTTGTAACATGTAGTGAAATGGCAAGTAACAGCATCAAAAATATTGTCTTCATAAATTATGCTTAATCGTATCATAAATCTAAAAAAA
>RZYP01000015.1 GCA_009930275.1 Negativicutes bacterium | reverse complement strand
TTTGGGCAAGGGGTAATTTTTAGCCTTAGTGCTTATATCATCTGGGGCGTGCTGCCTATTTACTGGAAAAGCATACAGGGCGTTGCAACCTTTGAAATATTGGCTAGCCGTATTCTTTGGTCCGTTGTTTTTGTCGGTTTCTTACTTAAAATAATGGGTAAATGGCCGGCTTTTATAGCTGAAACCAGAGAAATTATTGCCAATAGGAAAAAATCGGCGGCACTTCTTGCGGCAGGGCTGACGATTATGATTAACTGGGGTATTTTTATCTGGGCTGTTGCCGCAGGGCATATTATTGATACAAGCATGGGGTATTATATCAATCCTTTGGTTAGTGTCCTAATGGGTATCTTTTGTCTTAAGGAAAAACTGGACAATTGGGTCAAGGTCTCGGTTTTATTGGCCGCCATAGGGGTTGGCAGCATGGTCTGGAGTTTGGGTATATTCCCCTGGATTTCCATTAGCCTCGCTTTATCCTTCGGGCTTTATGGCTTGATCAAGAAAACACTGGCAGTCGAAACGATGACCAGTATTATTTTGGAGACATTTGTAGTATCTCCTGTAGCGCTGGCTTATATTTATTATCTGGCGAGAACGGGGAACGCTGCCTGGCAGCATTCTGACAGCAGTACGCTTCTCCTCTTGGCAGGAGCAGGCGCTGTTACGGCTATACCCTTGATTCTCTTCACGGCTGGCGCAAAACTGCTGCCGCTCAGCATCGTAGGCTTCCTGCAATATGCGTCACCGACAATAACGCTTTTGATCGGTATCTTTGTTTACGGGGAAAAATTTACAACCAGCCATTTATTTTCTTTCGGTTGGATTTGGCTCGGGCTGTTGGTCTTCTCAATCAGCCAATTACGCAAACGTTAACCCAATATCTTGTGGTTGGGGAGAAAAGTGGATAATATCAACAAAGTTATCCACAGGGTGTTGATAGTTCTGGGAAAAATAGTGGTTAAAAACGGAAATATATAAAATTTTGGAGTTAAAATTGGGAAATAATATTGAAACATTAAAAGATATCCACAAAAAACGGTTGATAAGTTGTGAATAACGGTGGATAAGTCTTAATTGAAATCTGTGATATATACAACATATAGTGCAATCGGCATTTTAAATGAAAATATAAACTCGTATTATAGGACTTGCTTTACAGGGCGAGTATGTAGATAATATTAAAGAGAGTTTTTTCAGATGAATTGATAAACGGAGGATAAATATTATGGCAATAAAACAAGTTGCAGCAAAGAAAGCTATGGAAAACGCAAGCGGCGGCAAGCTGATAGAGGCATCACTCAGTGAAATTGCCGGTGGTTGGCTGGCTTTAGCTGCTACGGATAACGGAAAAAAACTAGTGTGCGCAGCCACAAAGGACTGCCCAGCTGCTTTACTGTTCAAACCTGAGAGCGTCATCCAGGACAGTGGCAACATGATTAGTGTGATGGAACTCAATTCCAATAATGCGGCAGTTGTGCGCCGCTACTTGAAATGGACGTCTCCGTCCGCCTGCGGTTCGAAGGGACTGAGTTTAGGTTTTAGTGATTGGCTGGGGGATGCCGGTATTTTTCTGGCACCACTTTTCAATAAAAGGAAAATTAAACCAATTTTGGTCGAATATACTCCTGAGGACTGCGTGCAGGTAAAACGCAATTTTCTGGAAGCGATTGACGCTGCTACCTGGGCGGTTTTCGCAACTGGCTATAAGGAAGGCTACGGCGCGAGCGCAACAGGCCTGAAAACAGAGGAGGACCTTGTCAAGGCCCTGCTTTATGGCTACAGCATGCTTGGTTTTGATTTCTCTGATAAAATTAATTTGGAAATCGATACAATGACTGACGCGGCAGTGGAACAAAAATATATGGAATTTCCACAGGAATTCAGGGACGCCGTTGAAGGCTCTTATCTGGCTGCCCCGGTAAAAGTCGGTAATGAGATAATTCACTATACCCCGGAAGTTGTAAGGCGTGCGGTCCTTGAATATGGCGAGGTCATTATGCATGCACAGTCAATCTATAACTCCTATCTTAAAAATACACCGTGGGATATTGATTTCGAGGTTTATCTGTCGAAGAACGGGAAAACACTTACACCGCAGGAACATTATCTGGTTGGCTATGAACTGACGCGCAACAAGGTGAAACTAACTGCCATTGGTCTCAATGCTGCCGGCGAAGAGCAGGCTTTAACAGCCGACCTTGCGCTGCATGCCGCGATTGCCGAGGCTTGTAATTATCGCTTGAGTTTTGCAAAGGCGGACTTGTTCACGGGTGATTTGGGCAATGTCTGTAAAGTCCTGAAAGGCAGGGCTTATTTTAAAATGGAAAGCCTGTTGTGGCTGAGCGCCTTGCAATGTGTTGCTGCACAGGCACCAGAGCTGATGGCAGAGATTGCGTCTTTCACCGAATTGGCAAAAGTCGAAGCAGAGGATTTACTCACGACTACTGCAACGGGCAAAGCCTACGCCGAAGCTTATGGTAAAGTGTTGTCGCCTGAACAGGGCAATTTTGCTCCTGCAATTCGCGCTGTTTTGTCAGACCATGAGTCTGTATACGGCGAAAAAATAACATTAATGGTCGAAAAATATTTAAAATCGCTCTAATTTTCAGCAAAGATGTTAAATACTTAACAAATATTTTGCTTGAAAAGCGATTGACAATTAGCCGCGAAAGTAGGATAATATCTTTAACTTCATAGAGTTCTATAAAGGTTATGATTGGGAAGAAAGTCAGGCAGCAAAGTCACAGAGAGCCGATATTTGGTGAAAATCGGCACGGAGCCCTGGTCGAGTAAATCACCCATGAACTCGTCAGCGAAAGGGAAACCAAGTAGCATGATGCGTAACGAGTGCGTTAGGCTCGAGCCGGTTGATGGACTGGTGCTAATGAGTAAGAAATTAGGGTGGTACCGCGTATTTTACGCCCCTGCACAGGCAGGGGCGTTTTTTATTTTCCCAGATTGTCCATCACAAACACAATTCAAGGAGGGATTACAATGTCGGAAACTTTAGTAGTAAGAGCAAAAAATGAAGAGACTTTGTTACCGAGAGTTCTGCGTGTGCTGGCACAGCAAGGATTAGGGGTCAAGGATCTGCGCATGGTTACCTCGAAGGATGCGAAGGAACTCGAACTTCGTATTACATTATTTACGGCCTGTGCCGAACAGGCTGTCAAAATCCTGGCGAAGCAGGTTGCCATCATGGGTGTAACAATGGGATATCCGGCACAAAAAAGGGCAATCTAAGTCCAAAGAAGGGAAATAAAAGATATGAAGCTATCAGGAGCGCAAGCAATCGTTAAAGTTTTACTTGAACAAGGTGTTGACACGGTCTTCGGTTACCCCGGCGGCCAGGTGATACCACTTTATAACGCTTTGTACGACGCCCCCTTGCATAATGTTTTGACTGCACACGAACAAGGAGCAATTCATGCCGCCGATGGTTATGCCAGAGCCAGCGGCCGGACGGGGGTCTGCATAGCTACTTCCGGACCGGGGGCTACGAACATAGTCACGGGTTTGGCAACGGCATATCTGGACTCTGTTCCTTTGGTTGCAATAACGGGACAGGTACAGGTTCAGCATCTCGGGCGGGATTCTTTTCAGGAAATTGATATCGTCGGCGTGACGATTCCCATCACCAAATATAATGTTTTGGTGAGAAGGCCGGAAGATTTGCTGCCGACTTTGCGTCAGGCATTCCATCTCGCACAGGAAGGGCGGCCGGGGCCGATTTTAATTGATGTTCCGAGCAGCATTCAAAGCGGGGAAGTAGAATGGACGGAGCCCGAGCAGGAAGTCTCGCAGAATGAAACAAGTATGAACATCGAGGAGCTTTTGAAGGCTGCGGCAGTAACAATCAACAACGCAGAAAGACCGGTCATGCTGGTAGGAGGAGGAGCAATTCACAGTGCCGCTGAAAAGGAAGTTCTTGCTTTTGCCAAGAAGACAGGGATGCCGGTTGTCAGTACGCTGATGGGTCTTGGTGTCTTTCCGGGCAGTGATGAGCAAGCTTTGGGCTTGACTGGGATGCACGGGCATATAGCCTCGAATATGGCCGTCGCTAATGCAGATGTTTTGGTTGTCGCCGGCAGCCGGTTCAGCGAACGTGTGACCGGTGACCGCAACCGCTATGTTTCCAAAAAAACAATAATTCAACTTGATATAGATCCTTCCGAGGTTGACAAGAATGTCATGACGGCTCTGCCTTTAGTTGGCAATCTCAAGGATACCCTTACTTTGCTGACAGCAAGAGTGAACAAACTGCAGATAAAGCCCTGGTGGGAATCCATCCGTGCTTGGGAAGACACAGAGGATCAGTCCGCGAAGAAGGGTGACAAACTTACGGCTCCCTGGCTGATGACGGAATTGAACCGTAATTTCCAAGGATCAGATACAATCTTTGTCACCGATGTTGGTCAGAACCAGATGTGGGCGGCGCAGCACCTTATTGTGGACGAACCTAGGCATCACCTTACTTCCGGCGGCTGCGGCACCATGGGTTATGGCTTGCCGGCGGCGATGGGAGCCAAGCTGGCGAGAAAGGAAGCTCAGGTAGTACATATTGCCGGCGACGGCGGGTTCAAAATGACGGGCATGGAGCTTTATACCGCTGTTAACGAGGGCTTGCCTCTCATCAGCATTGTTATTAATAACAGCTGCCTCGGCATGGTACGCCAGTGGCAGGAGATTTTCTACGATAAACGCTATTCTTCGACGCTTTTAACAGCATTTGACTTTATAGCCTTTGCACGTTCCTGCGGAGCTGATGGCATTAAGGCAACAACTTGTGAGGAATTCAAGGCTGCTCTTGCTGAAGCTAAAGAGTCGAAAAAGCCTTTTGTAATCGAGGCCGTTATCGACCAGTGCGATCTTGTTATTCCTATGGTGGCACCTGGGGCTGTCTTACATGATTTTGTTGATCCCGGGCAAAAATAAATTTTTTAAAAAACGGTTATGTCGGTACTCAGAAAATTATTTTCTGCGGTCAAGTATTGGCATAACCGCTTTTTTTATTTACACAGCAAGGCAATGGTTAAAGTACTCATCTGGCCGCTTCCACACGCAAAAAAATCGCTGCTCATTCTATCGGCAATGGTTGAAGAGTTCCTCTGGCTGCTTCCACACGCGACAATTCGCCTGCAAGCAGTCGGTCGCTGACATGCAGCAAGCCCGTCACTTCTTTAGGCTTTGCCCTATAAAATAGATTGTGATTAATAAATATAACCGCTTTTTTGCTAATTGCTTGCAATAAGATGAAACTAATGATACAATTACTAGGCTGTATATATTAATTTATATACTTCTTCTGCTCCCATTGAGGAGCCAAAGTCCAAAGGAGGAGGTGATTTCGTGAAAGCATACGAAGTCATGTACATCGTTAAACCGGTTGAAGAAGAGACTTTCGAAGCACTTGTTACAAAATTCGATACTCTGATTGCCGCAAATGGTGGAACTGTAGAAAAAACTGACCGGTGGGGTAAAAAACGTCTGGCCTATGAAATCAAAGATTTTGTAGAAGGCATTTATGTCCTCGTAACGTTCAACGCAGAACCAAAAACTGTCAAAGAACTTGACCGTGTCATGAAGATTACCGATGATATTCTACGCCACATGATTATTAGAAAAGGCGAATAAGCCAAGGGGGTAACTGTTATTATGAATAAAGTTATACTCATGGGCCGTCTAACCCGTGATCCGGAAGTACGTTATACGCAAAGCGGAAAGGTAGTTTGCCAGTTCACATTAGCGGTAGACCGTTTTACTACTAATCAAGAAGGACAAAGAGAAGCTGATTTCGTTCCCATCGTTGTGTGGGGCAAGATCGGCGAATTATGCGGGAATAGTCTGACAAAGGGACAAAGGGCACTTGTTGATGGTCGTTTGCAGATTCGCAGCTATGAAGCGAAAGACGGAAGCGGTAAACGCTGGGTGACGGAAGTCATTGCCGGCAGTGTACAGTTTATCGATCGCAAACCAGGCAGCGCAGCAAACCATGAACAAGGGGCTTCCAAAGGCGAGATGGAATCTTTCGGCTCGCCGGTAGCTTTTGACGAAGAAATCCCATTCTAAAAAATGGAGGTTATGCGAATGAAACGCGAAAGAGGCAGGAAACCCAGAAGAAAAGTATGTAGCTTCTGTGTTGATAAAGTTGAAGACATTGATTACAAGGATCTTGCAAAGTTACGCCGCTATGTGACCGAACGTGGTAAGATTTTACCGCGCCGCATCTCTGGTAACTGCGCAAAACATCAAAGACAACTTACCACTGCAATTAAACGTGCCCGCAATGTAGCATTGCTGCCGTTTACTTGTGAATAACATTTTACAAACTAAGCATCTTAACGTTAGTGTTGAGATGCTTTTTTTATTAGTTTTGAAAAAATCGTTCAGGTTTTTAATAATATAAAGGAATTGCGGAATTTTCTGTCGAATGTTGCAATGTTGCATTTTGTGCGGGTTTGTTTGTAATAATGAAATTATCTTTATTCATGAAAATAATTTTATCCTTACCAAGCTCGCGAGATTTGGAGGCGTTGCTTATGAAGAGGGTAAAAGGATTTTTGTTGTCTCTGTTGTTACTTATTCCATGTTTTTTTCTGCCAGGTAAAGCTCTGGCTTGCACCGAGGCCTATTTTGGCCCCGGTGGGGAGACTAGTATTTCAGCAAGAAATTTTGATTTTATGGATGGCAGAGGGTTTATCAGATATTCTCCAGTCGGTAACCGGAAAAGTGCCCAGGTTGTTAATGATAAAAATGAATATTTAACATGGACAAGCAAGTACGCATCACTTAGTTTCAATAGTTTTTTTGATAAAAACGGCGCAGAAAAAGGGAGCACATTTATCATAGCCGGTGTTGATGGTATTAATACAGAAGGACTAAAAATAGGCGCGTATTTTTTAGACGCTGCGTCTTTTCCTGCTATGAGTAACAGTAAAGTTCTGGATGTTGGTATGTTTATGCAATATCTTCTTGATAATTTCAAATCAGTTGATGAAGTTTTAGCGGATTTAAAATGCGGTAAATATAGCGTTACTTCGTTACAAACTCAGGATCTCGAAATAAAACTTCATTTTTTTCTGCATGATGTAAAAGGAAAATCGGCAATAGTAGAGTTCCTTAACGGCAAAGTAAAGATAGTCAAAAATCCGGATATTCCCGTTCTGGCTAATTCTCCCTATGCTGAATCAAGAGAACAACTAGAGCTTTATCAGGATTTTGGCGGAGAAAAACAAATTCCAGGAGGAAAAGAATCTCAGGAACGCTTTGTGCGCGCTGCTTATTATTGGCGGCAGCTACCAAAGACTGACAGCGCTGCTGAAGGTATCAAAAATATGTTCTCCCTGATGCAGAGACTGGCAGTTTCACCCGGATTCAGCCAAGGTAATACACAGTGGACAATAATAACGGATATCAAGGCAAGAAAAGTTTATTTCCGGACATTTAATAATCCCGGCATTGCTTATATTGATTTGGAGAAAGTTGCCAAATCAGCCAAGGTTTCCAGCGATATCGATTTATTAAGGAATGATTTGGTCGGAGATATTAGCAATATGTTTGCTATGAGTGAAGAATTCTTTGCGGAGAGTGTTCCGGCAGCACCAGATTACCGAGATATTAAGAACTGGGCAGAATTGCCGCCCTCAGGCAATGAAAAAAAGGTAGACGTTTTCTTTGTCCATCCGACAACATATTTCTTCCCCAACACCTGGAACGAAAGCATAGGGTTCGGGTATCAGAATCCAAAGGTAAAGGCAAGCATGAATAATCAGGCTAGTGCTTTTGCAGGTTGCTGCAACATTTTTGCTCCGCATTATCGGGATGCTCATATTAAGGCATTGGAGGCATCCGAAGCAAGCAAGGAAGCGGCTTTAGCAGTAGCTTATTCAGATGTTGAAAGAGCTTTCGACTATTATCTCCAACATTTCAATCATGGTAAGCCTTTTATAATTGCCGGTCATAGTCAGGGCTCAGATTTATTGCTTTCTTTGTTGCAAAATAGATTTAATGATCCCGAGCTACAAAAGAAGCTCGTGGCAGCTTATCTGATTGGGTGGTCTGTAACGCCTGAAGACATGGCAAATTATCCTTATATTAAAGTTAGTCAGGATGCAAAGGAAACAGGCGCGGTAATAACCTACAATACTCAGGGCAAAAATCCAGGCAAATCCATTGTGCGGCAAGGAGGCATTGGAGTCAATCCACTTACGATGGATACGACTTTAGACTTTGTGGGTAAGGATAAGCATTTGGGTGCGGTATTCTTCACTGAGGATGGTTTGGTGGAAATTCCTCATTTCACAGGTGCGCAAACCATTGATGGTGCGCTTGTTGTACCAACTTTAAAATCGCAGTATTTACATCCGTCTTTTGAAGGGTTTTACCATTCCTATGATTACAATATTTTCTACAGAAACATAGAAAAGAATATTTGTGAGAGAGTTGCCGCATATCTTGAGGAAAACCATTGAAATGAACAGGTATGGTATCGAATATTATTAAGTTAATAAACAGTGATAATGTCCGGGCTGCAAGCCCGGGCTTTTTTCTCCGGGGTTTAATAGTCTTTTCATTTACTGTAAATAAGTGTAAAATAGATTTGTGTATCCTTTTGATTTTGTGATTAAGATATATTTAAGGGGGAAATTTAGTGGCACATAAAACTTCAGCAATGGTTGAAGCTGGTATTTTGTCCGCAATAGCGATTGTTTTCGCTCTCATTAATATGTACGTGCCTGTTGTAGGCATGTTTTTAAATTTCATCTGGCCCTTGCCTATTATTCTTTGCGGTATGCGCCAAGGCATGCGTTGGAGCATTATGACACTCTTGGTCTCCGGTGCCATCATCGCCATTTTAATCAGCCCTCTGCATGCTTTTACCTTAGTCGCGGTTTTTGGCTTATTAGGCGTAGTGCTGGGCGAATGCATGAGAAGAAGACTGCCGCCTCTCAGACTTTTGGCGGTTGGTTCTGTGGCAGCGTTTATATCCTTAATGATCAGCCTCTTGATCAGTATCCTTATCATGGGCATTAATCCTTTGGCTATGTTTTTTGAAACCTTTGATAAGTCGCTGGTTGACGCAGTTGACTTTTATCGAAACCAGGGTATGTCGGAAGAAGAAATCAACATTGCGGTAAAATCGGCCAAAGATATGTTTGGTATGGTACGCGTCATTATGCCGGGGGCTTTCCTTATTTGCGCGCCTATAATTACTTTTGCAAATTATCTCGCCGCTAAGGCGATTTTAAATAAGCTGGGCGAACGTTTTGAAAGTTTCCCGCCTTTCACCAGCTGGGATGTACCGCGCTGGACCTTGATTCCTTACGGTATTTCTATTCTGATGATTACTTATTATTTATCTCAGCCAACCAGCGCCCTGTATCTGCTGGGCGTCAATATCCAGATGATTTGCAGCGTTATTTATGTCTTTCAGGGTCTGGCAGTAGCTTTCTGGTATATCGAGCAGAAAGGCAAACCTAAATGGTGGCGCACAATACTTATTTCGCTTATCTTCCTCAGCCAATTCATTTCACAAACAGTTGTTTTGCTGGGTGCTTTTGATTTAGTTTTTGATTTTCGTAAAAAGCGGTCTGTTTCTTCAAAGTAAGCAGACTGAGATGGGGCGTTGCTAACTATGTTTAATAGAAAATGGAGCTTTTGGGGTGACAATAAGGTTTTCATGCTGATTATCGGTATTCTGGTAATCATCGTCGGTGTCTATGAGCATCTTTTTTTGCCTGTAGGGATAGTAGTTCTTTGTGGGGTTTATCTCTTCAGCAAAAAACTCTATCAGTCGAAGGAAGCTTGGTTTAACCACTATTTAGATACAGTTGTGCGCAATATTGAAAGAGCTAACAACTATGCTATTCAGCAGCTGCCGATAGGCATTGCTGTTTTCGAAGTTGACGGCAAATTGCAATGGAAGAATGAAATTTTCCAGACTTGGGTCGCCGGCAAGGCAGTAGAAGGGGCATACCTAAAAGACATCTTGCCTCCTCCTGACAATAATTTTGATACTTTGAGTCTGCGAGACGCGGAAAAGCAAGTTAAAATAGGCGATCGCTTCTTTAAGATGAATGTAAAACGCATACTGACGCAGGAAAACAGTAATGATTTTACCGGTTTGGTTTTGTATCTGATGGATATTACCGATAAAGAGCGTCAAAGAAAAAGATTCGACGATGAGCGTATTTGTGTCGCCCGCCTGCAGTTTGACAATTACAGCGATGTTATGAAAGGCTTGAGCGAGAGCACTAAGGCGAACGTTATTGTCGAGGTTAATAAGGTCATCAGTAATTGGGCGGAAGAGCTGAATGGCCTTTTCATGAGATATGACGAAGACTTATATTCGGTTGGTTTCAATAAAGCTGCTTTGCAGGAATGCATAAAGCATAAATTTGACATTCTGGACAAAGTCCGCGAAATAAAGGTTGGCAACAAGATACCCCCTACGATCAGCGTCAGTGTTGCGTGCGAAGAAAAATCATTGCTGCTTCTGGGACAAAAGGCACAAAGCGGGCTGGACCTTGTTCTGGGACGGGGCGGCGATCAGGCGGTTGTTTCCATGGCTGGTGAAATGCAATTTTTTGGCGGCAAGGGCCTTGTACAGGCGAAAAGCACGCGGGTAAGGGCGCGTATAGTTGCACAGGCCATACATGAACTGATGCTCGGCGCAGATAAAATATTCGTCATGGGTCACGTTAACGAAGATTACGATTCTCTTGGAGCAGCAATCGGCGTGGCTAAAATGGCCTTTTCTCTTTCCAAGGAAGCGTATATTGTAAGCAGCGGGCAAGGCTATTCTCTCACAAAAATGCAGGAAATGGCTGGCGAAAATGATGCTGTTTATACTTCTATCATTATTGATGGAGCGTCAGCGCTAACTCAGGCTACACCTAAGAGCCTGCTGGTACTTGTCGATCATCACAGGGTGATGATGTCCGCCTCTCAGGAGGTTTTGAATGCCATTCCTAAAAAAATAATTATAGATCATCACCGCAGGGCGGAAGATTTAATCAAAAATTCTGTTTTGCTTTACTTGGAACCATTGTCTTCGTCCACCAGCGAGCTGGTGACGGAGCTGATCAACTATTTCGACGATCGGCTTGAACTGAATGCTTCAGAGGCTTCGGCGCTCTATGCCGGTATCGTCGTCGATACCAAGAACTTCGCTGTACAGACAGGGGAGAGGACTTTCGAAGCCGCTGCTTACCTGCGGCGGAACGGTGCAGACCCGAGTCTTGTCCATAAACTGTTCAGAGATGAAAAGGAAACCGTTGTGCAAAGGGCTAAACTTGTTGCCGAAACAAGGATACCAATACCGGGATTGGCTATCTCGGTCTATAAAAGCGCCCCCGTCAGCGAAACGACATCGATTATATTGGCCCAGGCCGCTGATGAGCTTGTTACCATGAATGAAGTGTATGTCAGCGTAGTCATGGCGGAAACTGAACACGGCCTTTTAGTCAGCGCACGCAGTGATGGATCTGTCAACGTGCAGATGATAATGGAAGAATTAGGCGGCGGCGGGCATCAAACCGTGGCCGGTGTTCAGCTCAAAGGTGTGAAAGCGGAAGAAATCGAGCCGCAGATAATTGAATTGGCCAGAAAACAGATCGAGGAGAGTGAAGTCAATGAAAGTAATATTACTGCAAGATATTAAGTCTGTGGGTAAAAAAGGCGATATAGTAGAAGCTTCGGACGGTTACGCCCGTAACTACCTGATGCCGAAAAAATTGGCAAAAGAAGCCAGCGCAGCCAATGTCAACCAAGCAAGAAAAGACCAGGAAACCGCTGTTTATCGTGCTGCGCAAAAGCAGGACGAAGCGAAGGTTTTGGCTGCTCAAATCGAAAAGGTAGTTGTCAAAATTAAAGTTCGCGTTGGCGAAAATGGCAAAATGTTCGGTTCTGTTGCTTCCAAAGATGTTGCTGAGGCCTTGATCAAACAAACCCAGTTGGAAAGCATTGATCGTCGTAAGATCGAGCTGAAAACCCCTGTCAAAGGGCTGGGAACTTACACCGCAGTAGCAAAATTACATCCGGAAATTGCTGCGGAATTCAAGGTAGAAATTGAGGCTGAGTAAAAATGATTGACCGCGTTCCACCACAAAATATCGAGGCTGAACAAGCCGTCTTGGGCGCAATGATGATTGATAAGGAAGCTATTTCCAAAGCTACAGAGATTTTGCGGGAGAACGATTTCTATCGCCAGGATCATCGTGCAGTATATCAGGTTATCGTTGATTTGTTCAGCAAAAACCAAGCTGTCGACATGGTTACGGTTACTGAGTCTTTGAAACGCGAAGGCAAACTAGACGACGTCGGTGGTATCCAGTTCATTACATACTTGGCTAATGCGGTACCGACAGCAGCCAATATCTCTTATCATGCTAAAATTGTCGAAGAAAAATCTCTGCTGAGACAGCTGATAAGCGTTTCAACGCAGATTGCCGGATCAGGCTACGAAGGCAGCGAGGATGTTAATACCCTGCTTGATAATGCCGAACGCATGATCCTTGCCGTTTCCGAAAGAAAAATAAGCCGCGACTTCTCGCCAATTAAGGAAGTCGTTATGAGTGCGGTAGATCGTATTGACGAACTTTACAACAAAAAGGGCGGCATTACTGGTCTTGCCACGGGCTTTATAGATTTTGACCATTTGACTAGCGGTTTGCAGCCTTCGGATTTGATTCTGATTGCGGCCAGGCCGAGTATGGGTAAAACGGCCCTTGTTCTGAATATGGCTCAAAACGTTGCTATACGTGAAAAAAAAGCTGTTGCTTTCTTCTCTTTGGAAATGAGTAAGGAACAGTTGGTACAGCGTATGCTTTGCTCAGAGGCAAGCATTGACTCATCCCGCTTGCGCATCGGCGAATTGGAAGATAACGACTGGGAAAAACTGATTTGGGCTGCTGACGGTTTGAGCCAAGCGGACATTTTTATTGATGATACGCCGGGTATTACCGTTATGGAAATGAGGGCAAAGGCGCGCAGGCTTAAAGTTGAGCACAATCTGCAGCTGATCGTCATCGACTATCTGCAGTTGATGCAAGGTTCAGGCAAAAAGAACAGCGAGAACCGCCAACAGGAATTATCCGATATTTCCCGTTCCCTGAAGGCGCTGGCCAGGGAATTGAATGTTCCGGTCATAGCCTTGTCACAGCTCAGCCGCAGTGTTGAAAGCCGACAGATCAAACGGCCAATGCTTTCCGACTTACGTGAGTCAGGCGCTTTGGAGCAGGATGCGGATTTAGTTGCTTTCCTTTATCGTGAAGATTACTATGATAAGGAAACTGAAAATAAGAACATAACCGAGTTGATTATCGCTAAGCATCGTAACGGCCCGGTTGATACCGTTAAATTATTCTTCCATAAACAATTTACTCGTTTTGCCAATTTGGCTAAGGGTGTTGACTAAGCAAAAACCGCTTGAGAGCTTATTCTCAAGTGGTTTTTCCTATTGAGGCACGAAAGTGATATACCGAATATTTTTAAAAACTATAGTATAATTGTTCGAAACTCTTGCGTCAAGAGGGCTAAAATGCTAAAATATCTTTGGTGCCGTCCGCGCTTTTGTCTTTTTTTGTTTGCGGATTGCTTACCGATGCTTTTAAATGTATAGAACACTAATAGGGGGAACTATTGTGATTAACCGTTATACCAGCCCTGAGATGGGCGCCATCTGGACGGAAGAGAATGAATTCCGAACAATGCTGAAGGTGGAAATCCTTGCTTGTGAGGCGATGAACAAATTGGGCATCGTTCCTGACGACGCTTTAAAGGACATTCAGACTAAGTCAGATTTCCGTTTAGAAAGAATCCATGAAATCGAAGCCGTTACCAACCATGACATCATTTCTTTCGTAACTGCTGTCGGTGAATATGTAGGTGATGCTTCTAAATATATTCATAAAGGACTTACTTCCAGTGACGTTAAAGATACTGCATTAGGTGTTATGATGATGCAGGCTACAGATATTCTTCTGGAATTGCTGAAAAAATTCCATGCTGTTTTGCGTCGACGTGCGGCAGAGCATAAATACACCGTCATGATCGGACGTACACATGGTATCCATGCGGAACCGATGACGCTTGGTTTGAAATTCGCACTGTGGATGGATGAGACCGAACGCAATATCAGAAGACTGGAAGAGGCACGGGCATCAGTGGCTGTCGGCAAGCTTTCTGGCGCTGTCGGCACTTATTCCAATATCGACCCTTTCATTGAGCAATATGTCTGCGAAAAATTAGATCTTAAACCTGTTAAATTAGCTACTCAGGTTATTCAGCGCGATAGACATGCCTATTTCCTTTCAACTTTGGCCATCATCGGCTGCTCACTCGACAAAATGGCGACGGAAATCCGTAATCTCCAGCGTACGGACATCCGCGAAGCAGAAGAATATTTCGCTCCCGGTCAAAAAGGTTCTTCAGCTATGCCGCACAAACGTAATCCTATTACCTGCGAAAAAGTATCTGGCATGGCGCGTATCTTACGCGGTAATGCTTTGGCTGCTATGGAAAACGTTGCTCTTTGGCATGAACGTGATATTTCCCATTCTTCAGTGGAACGCGTAATTCTGCCGGACAGCACAATTGCTTTGGACCATATGCTGCGCAAGTTCACGAATATTATTGATAAGCTTTTGGTATACCCTGACGCTATGATTGCGAATATGAATAAGACCGGCGGCTTGATTTTCAGCCAGAATCTTCTCACCGCACTCGTGGGCAAAGGCGTTTTCCGCGAAGATGCTTACAAGTGGGTACAACGCAATGCCATGGCTCGCTGGCTGGAAGGCGCGGATTTCAAAACCAATGTAAAACTCGACGAAGATATTAAGAAATATCTGAACGTTGAAGAGATTGACCATTGCTTCGATCCTAAGCCTATGTTGAAACATATCGATTTGATTATGGCCAGATTTGGCCTATAAGGAGGAACTCTTATGCCATCAGTTGTAGTAATCGGCTCACAGTGGGGCGACGAGGGTAAGGGCAAGATTGTAGATTATTTGGCGCAAAAAGCTGATGTAGTTGTTCGTTATTCCGGTGGTTCCAATGCCGGGCATACTGTTGTTGTAGATGATGTTGCTTATAAGCTGCGTTTGTTGCCATCCGGCATCCTTTATCATGGGAAAACCTGTTTCTTGGGCAACGGCGTGGTCATTAATCCAGGCGTTGTTTTGAAAGAAATCCATGATATCAAGGAAAAAGGTGTGGACATCAGCCGCATTCTTATTTCCGACCGTGCTCATGTTGTGCTGCCGTATCATGCGCGTCTTGACGAATTGCAGGAAGCTGCTCTCGGCACAAACAAAATAGGTACAACTAAAGGCGGCATCGGGCCGTGTTATATGGACAAGGTCGCTCGTACCGGCATCCGTATGTGTGATTTGATTGATCCGGAAATTTTTGCGGAAAAATTAAAGGTACAACTTGACGCCAAGAACGCTATTATTAGCAAAATTTATGGCGGCGAGCCGTTCGATTATGATCAGATGCTGAAGGAATTCACTGAATTTGCGGATCAGCTTCGTCCATACGTTACTGATACCGGTGCTGCTCTTGACGAAGTTTTTGCCAGCGGTAAAACAGTTTTGTTTGAAGGTGCGCAGGCTACGTTCCTTGACATCGATCACGGCACTTACCCTTATGTAACAAGCTCTAATCCTACGGCCGGCAATGCCACCACAGGCAGCGGCGTCGGACCTAGAGATATCGACCATGTTGTCGGCGTCGTGAAGGCGTACACCACCCGTGTTGGTGAAGGCCCATTCGTTACCGAGCTGCTTGATACCGATGGACCGGGAAATTATATGCGCGAAACAGGGCATGAGTACGGTACTGTCACCGGACGCGCCCGCCGCTGCGGCTGGCTGGATGCTGTTATGGTGAGAACTGCAGCAAGGCTGAACAGCTTGGATTACCTTGCGATTACACGCCTCGATATTCTTGACAAGATGCCGAAAATAAAAATGTGTGTCGCCTATAAATATGAAGGCCAGGAAATCAAACACATTCCTGCCAGCTTGAAAGTTCTCGCCCAGGTCGAACCTGTTTACGAGGAATTCGATGGTTGGATGACTGACATTACCGGCATTCGTTCCTATGAAGAGCTGCCGTTAAACGCACGCAAATATCTGGAGCGTCTCAGCGAGATTGTAGGCGTAGAGTTAGGTATTGTTTCCGTTGGTGCAGGCCGCCAGCAAACAATAGTTCTCAAGGAATTGCTGTAAAAAGCATCCATAAATTATAATAAATTATTGAATAATTGCAGTTATCCGAGGGTTTGTTGAAAATTGTCTTGACAAACCCCTGGAATTTCTGTATACTACTAATGTTGTTCCTTAAGGAATAACTTACGTGATCCACTAGCTCAGTCGGTAGAGCACCTGACTTTTAATCAGGGTGTCCCGCGTTCGAGTCGCGGGTGGATCACCATTTTTTTGTCTAAAAGCACTTTTGACAAGTTTATCACCGAATTGGTATAAACATATGCAAAAAAAGAATTTGACAAAAGACATCGAAAACAATATACTAACCGCAAGACATATAAATAAAACTATTGAGCAAAGGTGCTGCAGGAATTTTTCCTGCGGCACCTTTTTTTTGGAAAGGGGTGGGTTCATTGGTAGAAAGCAAGGCGGTTATAACTATCGAGGATGTCTACAAATCGTTTTTACATCCATCCGGAGACGTTATAAGGGTCCTTTCCGGCATCAACCTGGTGGTTAAAGAACAGGAATTTTTCACCATCATTGGACCAAGCGGCTGCGGCAAAAGTACGATTTTCAACATGATTGCCGGCTTGATGGAGCCTAACGAAGGCCAGGTGTTGGTAAATTCCCAAAAGGTACAGGACACTGTAGGTCACATTGGCTACATGATGCAGAAGGACCTGTTGCTTCCCTGGCGCACTGTTTTAGAGAATGTCACACTGGGTTTAGAAATACTAAATGTTCCCAGGGGAACCCGCGAACTGATTGCCATGGAGTATTTAAAGAAATATAATTTGGAGAACTTCCGGGACTCTTATCCGGCAATGCTGTCAGGTGGTATGCGACAAAGAGTGGCTTTAATCCGCACACTGGCAACAAATCCTGATGTTATTCTGTTAGACGAACCCTTCTCAGCATTGGATTATCAGACAAGGCTTGTTCTGGAAGATGAAATCTTATCGATTTTGCGCAATGAGCGTAAGACTTGTGTTATGATTACCCACGACATTGAAGAAGCCGTTGCTCTCTCAGACAGGGTGGCAGTTATGAGCAAGCGTCCTACTAGCGTAAAAAACATCTACGATATAGGACTGTCAAAGCAGCATGGCTCGGTCATGAAAGCAAGATTGGACAGTAGGTTCAAAGAATATTTCAATTTGATATGGGACGAGCTCGATATTCAGATGGGAGGCGTAGCTAATGGCTGATGCTATCGTTGGCGGTATTGTTAAGCTGGAAAAAAGTAATTATGAACAAGATTTTCTTAAACGCAGTAAATATGCAAAAACATTGGCATCCTTGAAGCTTGCAGGAGCGCGCCTTGTTATTGTAGCTGGCATTCTTGCTTTATGGGAATTCGGCGTCAGACAAGGCGCAATTGACAGTTTTTTAATGGGGTCGCCTTCAGCAATCTGGCGCGTTGGTGTGGCTATGGTGACCAGCGGTCAACTTTTCAAGGATGTATCGGCTACACTTTATGCCACAATCGTAGGTTTTTTGATTGGCAGCCTGCTTGGTTCGGCCTGTGGCCTTTTACTCTGGTACTTCAAAGGTTTTGCCAAGGTGATTGATCCTTTTGCGGTGGCTTTGAACGGCGTGCCGAAAATTGCCCTTGCTCCGATGATTGTTATTTGGTTCGGCACCGATATTTTTTCCAAAATAGTGCTGGCCACGATTTCCACTTTTGTTGTCGCGCTATTATCTGCATACCAGGCAACTCATCAGATAGAAGAGAGTCAGATTAATCTGATGCGCTCTTTCGGTGCAACCAGAACGCAGATTTTTACAAAAATAATTATTCCTGCGTCGTTGCCGTGGATAATATCTGCATTCCGCATCAATATCGGGTTATCCCTAGTTTCGGTCATAGGTGGGGAATTCATTTCTTCCGACAGGGGTCTGGGACATATGGTTTTTGTAGAAGGTAATTTGTTTAATCTGCCGGCTGTCTGGGTTGGCGTCATTATGTTGGTGATATTGGCAATTTCGTTATATTCGCTTGTCGGCTATGCCGAGAAAAAATTATTACCATGGAACCCAGAAAAATCTGGTGCCGGCCTTGGTTCTAATTAAAATTTATCTGCATAAATTATTATAGGGAGAGGGAAGAAATATGAAGAAAAAACATTTATTTGCAACCGCACTGCTTGCCTGTTCAATGTTGCTCACCGCTTGCGGCGGAGGCACGGATACTAAGACAACGGCGAAAAAAGTTGATGAAGTCAAGGTGACGGAGGCTTTTCATTCGCTTCTGTACTTACCTTTGTATGTTGCGCAAAACGAAGGCTATTTTGAGAAGAATAATATTAAGGTTGTGTCGGTCAAAGCTGCCGGTAGCGGTCCTGTTGCTTTAGCTTCAGTATTATCAGGTGAATCGCAGTTTTCCATTCACGGCCCTGAGCATGTAGCCTTTGCCAAAGAAAAGGGCGGGCAGGCCAGAGCAATAAGTTCGGTAGCTAACGGCGCACCAGTGTGGGTTCTTGGGAAAAAAGGAACAACAGTTTCCTCCCCTGCTGATTTCAAAGGTAAAACGGTAATTACCGGGCTGGCACCTTCAACGCATAATACGGTTTTCAGAAAGCTGATGATTGATAACGGTATCGAGATAGACAAAGACGTAATGGTGAAAGAAGTGCAAAACAATTCGGAAATAGGACCGGTTCTGGCTAAGCAGGCCGATTTTGCAGTTTGCTATGAACCAATAGCTTCCCAAGGTATGATGCAGGGTCTGGATATGGTTTATGATTTCACCAAGGTTTATCCGGATTTCGCCTTCTCCACCGTCAATACTGCGGTCAAAACAATAAAGGATAATCCTGACATGGTTAAACGTTTTGTTCAGGCCATGGATATGGCTTTGGATAAAATTCATAAAGATCCCGCCAAAGCTAAAGAGATAGCTAAAAAAGAATTTCCGAACATGGATCCCAAAGCAGTGGAGATGGCAGTGCAGAGAATGATTGACAGCAATGTATACCTTCCTAACGGGAAAATAACGGAAAAAGCTTATAAAAACGCTATGGATGTCCAGAAATTTATCGGACATATCAAGCAGGACATTCCTTTCAATGAAATGGTAGATGCCAGTTTTAATTAATGAAAGTAAAAGAGGGGTTAAAATGGACAGCGCGGATTTCGCAGCCCTTAAAGGGAAATACGATAGTGATGAAGAAATATTAAAGAAATATTTGCAGAAATATAGACAAGAATTGAAATTAGTTCGTAATTTCCAGCTTGATATAAGAACAGAGCCCGAATGAAACAACGAGGTTTAGGCGTGAGCGCCCGAACCTCGTTATCTTTTTTAGAGGAGCAAAAAATGAACGAAAAAGAAATAGCACAATTAACTGTAGCAAAAGCGGCCGGAATGATTGCAGGCAAAACCATTTCACCAAAAGAACTGGTTTCTGCCTGCATAAAGCAAATAGAAGAGCATGAAAGCGACATCAAGGCCTGGGTCACCATTCTGGCTGACAAAGCCATGTCTCAGGCTGCTGAGGCGGAAAAAGAAATAATGCTGGGAAGGTATCGGGGGCCATTGCACGGTATACCCTATGGAGCGAAAGACATTTATTATTCTAAGGGAGTAAGGACAGCCGCAGGTTCTCAGGTCAATCCGGATTTCGTGCCACAGGAGAACGCAGCGGTTATCGATAAGCTGGAAGCGGCAGGCGCGATTCTTCTCGGTAAGACTGCAACGACGGAATATGCTTTTTTGTGGGGAGAGCAAAAAACAAGGAATCCTTGGAACCTTGAACATACGCCAGGGGGCTCCAGCTCTGGTTCAGGAGCGGCGGTAGCAGCCTCAATGGCCATGTTCGCGCTGGGAACGCAGACAGTAGGGTCCTTATTAAGACCTTCAGCCTATAATAATCTTACCTGCCTGAAACCGACCTACGGCCGCATAAGCAGATACAACGTTATTCCTTGCAGTTGGAGCCTGGACCATATGGGGGCGATGACCAAAAGCGTCGAAGACACGGCACTGATCAATGAGGAACTTTTTGGTTATGATGCGCGAGACCCCAAGTCGTTACGGGAAGTCACACCGCCACTGCAAAAAATGCTTAAGCATGATATCAAAGGCATGGTAGTCGGCGTACCGGAAGATTTCTTTCTGCCGGAGGATGCCATTATTAGTTTAAGGTTTACTGAGGCGCAGGAATTACTCAAAGAGCTGGGTGTTATTTTTAAGAAAATCACAATGCCGGACATGATGGCTGAAGCCTTTGCCGCGCATGATATAGTAATGTGTTCCGAGGCTGCCGCTTATCATCGCGAACAAATGGAGACGAAGGGGGATAAATATGGCAAGTATACACTTACGCAGCTGAATTTTGGCAGCAAAACGAGTGCTTTGGACTATTTGAAGGCCCAACAGATCAGGCATGTCTTCCGGGAAAAAATGTTGCAATTATATGAGCAAGTCGATGTAATTATCACACCCTCAACTTGTTCGTTGCCGCCGGCAGGGTATTATACCGGCAACCCGCTTTTCAGCGGGCCGTTTACGAACGCAGGGTTGCCCGCCATGACGGTTCCGGCGGGCTTTGATGCAGTAACGGGGCTGCCTGTTGGTCTGCAGATAAGCTCACCGCACTTGGCCGAGACAAAAATCATAGCACTTGGCGCCTGCTACCAGCGCCATACTTCTTGGCATAAACGGCGACCGGCATTGTAAAATCAATCAGAAGGGTGGTGGATATTTTGGATCTGACGCATTTAAAATGTTTTAAGACTGTCGCAGAATGTCAAAATATGGTTAAGGCTGGCGCAATTCTTCATATAGGACAACCTGCCGTCAGCAAAATTATTAAAAATATTGAAGAAGAATTTGCCATGCAGTTGTTTGATCGCCATGGGAAAAATATTATTTTAAATCAAAATGGCAAAATTCTTCTAAGTTATGTGACGACTGCACTGGCTGCCATGGAGAACGCAAGACTGGAGTTGAAAGATTTAAAGAACGACACCGAAACCGGAACCGTAAGGATATTGATGAGAGTGCTCGCTTTTTATCTGCCGGACATAGTTGCCAAATTCAAGGAAAAGCACCCTGGAATTAATCTGGAGATAATGCAGCATAGCGGCAGTGACTGGGATATCTGCATAGATGCTTCACTAGAGAAACTGCCGGCGCCGGATTATTGCAATTTGCTGGAAGAAGAAATATATCTTGTTTTACCGAAGAATCATCCGCAGTCAGCGCAACAAACAATTAATCTGAGAGATTTTGCGTATGATAAATTCATAGGTATGTTTGATGATAGCAGTGTCAATAATATAACTAAGTTCTATTGTAATAAGGCAGGGTTTGAACCGGAACTGATAATAAAAAGCGAGACTAATACGATGTTCAGGGAGATTTCTTCTTTGGGCTTGGGTGTGGCCTTTATTCCTCAATTTGTTTATGCGGGGATAAGGTCCGACTGCGTTGTTAGGAAATCGATTGGTGTTCCGCCCTGTAAGCGTTATGTAAATGTTTTTTTGAAAAAGAGTAAATACAAAGCGAACGCGGTCATGCTGCTCAAAAATTTCCTTATTGGGTATTTTAAAGACGAAAAGAGGTTCAATCAAAGATTATAGTTTTTAATAAATTGAGTTAAAAATAGTAAAAAAACCGCAAAAGGCTGACTGAACAATCGAAACTGTTCAGTCAGCCTTTTGCTGCCAAATCACAATTATATTTTGTTATGAGAAGGATTATTTTGAACATTAGCGAATTGATTATTCTGAGCAATCTGGCATTTCTGAGAGATTGGCATGGGGGGATGTTGAGATTAGGTGGGAAAGGATGTGTATTGGATGAAATCAACTAAGCTTTTAATGTTGCTGGCAGGAATAGTATTTTCATTTATGGTTACATTTTCTTCAGTAGTAGCTGCCGAGCAGGTGAAATTTAAAGAAGGAAAGTGCAGCTTTAGTCTGCCGGTCTACGAAGCTTATGAAAAATTTGAGGCAAGCTGGGACGGACCTTGTCTTAACGGTCTGGCCGAGTGCGAGGGCTTGATCAAATACACGATTGAATATGAGGATAAAACTAAATATGAGGCCGAGGGCAAAATGACCATGAAAAAGGGGCTTGCCGAAGGCAGGGCCGTATTAAATTTTAGTAATGGCGATAAGTATGACATTATTTTTGCTGCCGGGCAACCTCAAAACGGAACTGTAATTCGCTCAGACGGCAGAAAATATGAAGGTGAATTTTACCATAATTACGCTCATGGCAAAGGTGTTTTTACCAAAGCGGACGGAACAAGCTATGATGGCTATTTTCAGATGGATAAACAGCATGGCTATGGCATAGAGAGAGATAAAAACGGCAAAATCATTTATCAGGGCGAGTGGCTGAACGGCTTTCATGCTGATGATCCTGCTGCTAACCGTACATTAGAAGGCTTTTTGTCCATGCCTTGGGAAACCGAACGCAAGGCAGTGGAAGAAACTTTGAACAAGAGACCTGGCACTGAGTATGTAGACATGTTGTTTTTAGGCAAGTACTATGGGTTTGGTGCTAAGCTTCCCAGCCCCCAAAATGGACGCTATTATAAGGTTACCGGCAAGTTTAATAATGAAACGGCGGAATTAACGGCGTGGTTTTACGAGGAGAAATTTGCCGGCGGCCGTGCAAGCTTTTTCAATTCAGAACAGGAAATAATGAGCAAATTTGAAGAAACGAAGAAAAATTTAATTGCTAAGTATGGCAAGCCTAATAGTGAAACGGGAAAAGGAACAGCTGCGTTTGCTAGATGGCTGTTTATAGACAACAATTATATTGACTTGTATATTCGTAAGCTTGGCTATGAAACTAATAACGCTTTGCCGGCGGATAAGAAAAAGCCGTTTAATTTAACCCTTGATTATTTGAATTACGATCTGATGAATAAAATAAATCCAACGGCAGGACAAACGTCCTCAACAAGTGATTTCTAAAGTGTATGGTAAAATGAAACAGCCTCTCCAAAAGTGGAGAGGCTGTTTTTGCTTATTTTTTGGGCTTAACTGTTATTTTTGGCAGCTGCCGTCACGCGGACCTTGCTTCATCATGTGTTTATGTCCGCCGCCTTGTGGTCCCATAGGTTTGCCTTCCTGAATGTTTTTCAGGATCTGGTCTGCTTTTTCCTGGGACATCTTGCCATCTGCCACAGCCTTGTTCAGGTTTTCTTTAGCAGCCTCCAGACGTTTTGCCTGGAACTGTTCAAAAACGCCTGCGTCTTTGGCCATATCTGAGATTTTCTTATTGCTGGTTTTTGCTTCTTCCCTGATGGCATTAGCATCGCGACCGGTTAAAGATGCCAGGATTTCAGCGCCGCGTGCTTGCATTTTGCCGAAGCCTTGATGTTTATGCATACCAGCATGTTTGTGCATGCCATAGTGTTTTTTCATTCCATCACGTGGCCCTTGGTGTTTGCCTTCCTGGATATTTTTCAGGATTTGGTCTGCTTTTTCTTGGGACATCTTGCCATTAGCAACGGCTTTGTTTAGGTTTTCTTTAGCAGCTTCCAGACGTTTTGCCTGGAACTGTTCAAAAACGCCTGCGTCTTTGGCCATATCTGAGATTCTCTTATTGCTGGTTTTTGCTTCTTCCCTGATGGCATTAGCATCGCGACCGGTTAGAGAAGCCAGGATTTCAGCACCGCGGGCTTGCATTTTAGCGAAGCCTTGATGTTTGTGCATGCCTTGGCGGGGGCCGGCATTATTGCATTCGAATTTGCCTGCGCCTTTTTCGGATTGGACATACTGTTGGAGCTTGTCACGCATTTTGTGAGGGTTTTGATCGTAATCTGCGCCGCTCGTTCCAGCAAAAGCAGTAGAAACGCCCAATGCTGTTACTAAGGCTCCTAAAATTAAAGCTGATTTCATTTTTTTCATATTAATCACTCCTATTTTATTTTTTGAAATTTCGGTTCTCTTGACCTTGGCTTAAGTATAGCTAGGCTTTGTGGCGAAAAAATGTTTTTTTCTTTGAAAAAATAAGTTTTTTTTACTAACGCAGCCATAAAAAAGACATAAAACTGGGTATAATAGGTATTAGGAAGGTGGTGGCCATAGTGGCGAAAATTTTAATTGCTGATGATAACGAGCAGATTACTTCCATTTTGTCGAATTATGCGCAAAAAGAAGGCTTCGACCCTGTAATAGCTCTGGACGGCGAAGATGCGTTAGTCAAATTCAATAAATATGGTTCAGATATCCAGATCATACTTCTTGACGTCATGATGCCCAAAAAAGATGGTTTTGAAGTGTGCCGGGAAATACGCAAAATTTCCATGGTGCCGATTATCATGGTCACGGCTCGTGGCGAAGACTTCGAAAAAATAATGGGTCTTGACATCGGCGCTGATGATTACATTGTCAAACCTTTTTCGGCCGCTGAAGTTATGGCGCGAATCCGTGCCACCTTGCGCCGGATGCAAATTGAAAAACAGGCCAAGAATAGTTTTGTCATAGATAATTTGGTCATAGATCTTGACGAGTATAGTGTGACGGTAGCCGGACAGCGCATAAATTTAACCAAGAAGGAAGTCGAGCTGCTCTGGACTTTGGCCAAAAACAAGAACAAGGTCTTTACCAGGGAAAATCTCTTGGATAGTATTTGGGGTTATGATTATTTCGGCGACAGTAGAACCGTCGATTCGCACATTAAAAGATTGAGGGCGAAATTGGAAATGATGCCACACGAGAAATGGGACATTAAAACCATTTGGGGCGTAGGCTACCGTTTTGAGGAGAATTTACATGAAAAATAGAATTGCACTGAAGCTGACATTTTATTTTGCCGCGGCTCTGTTAATTTTTGCCCTTGTTGTCGGCAGCAGCTTTCGCTTTCTTTTTTGGCAGCATACAGAAGCCTTAAAGAAAGCAGAGCTGGAGCAACGTGCGATTAAAATCGCCGAGGCCATGGTGGACACGCGTGAACAGGTAGTGGCGTGGCGGGAGAAGATGGCCCCAAAGCAGGCTGAGGAGGCGGGAAAGGAAGGCAAAAAGCCTGAACCGCGCCAAGGAGGTCAGTTCGGCGGCTGGGGTTATTCTTCCATGCTCAGGTTTTTAAGCAGCTCTGCTGCGGATGATGTCTGGATAGTTGACCGTGAAAGGAATCTGGAAGTCAGTGACCACAAAGGCGGACCGGCACGTATAATAATGTACAAGGATTTACCGCCGGATGCGGACAAGGTCATCAAGGAAGCTTTTGGAGGAAGAACAGTTTTTGGTCAAGGTTTTAGTCAGTTACTGCAGGTGCCGACTTTGACCGTTGCCACGCCGATACAGGATAAGAGCGGGGAAATAGTCGGCGTTGTTTTGCTGCATTCACCATTGTCCGGAATGGAAGAGGCTGCAGGGCAGGGTATGAAGCTTTTGTTTATCAGCGTCGGTCTTGCCTTACTGCTGGCTTCTTTCTTCAGCCTGCTATTTTCTTTGAAGTTCACCAAACCATTGAATACAATGAAGAAGACAGCCGAAGAAATGGCTGAGGGCGATTATGCTGTCAGGAGCAAAGTCCGCCAAAATGATGAAATTGGTGAGTTAGGAAAGGCTCTGGATATACTTGGAGAAAGGCTCGAAGCTGCCAGTCAGGAAAGCGCCAAACTCGACCAATTGCGGAAAGACTTTATTGCTAATATTTCGCACGAGCTGCGCACGCCGGTTACAGTCATACGGGGTTCGCTGGAAGCTCTTTGCGATAAAGTTGTTGATACGCCGGAACAGATTGAGGAATATCATAAACAGATGCTTTCTGAAAGTATCTTTTTGCAGCGTTTGATCAACGACCTGCTTGATTTGTCGCGCCTGCAGAATCATAATTTCCAGATAGAAAAAACGCCGCTGAATCTGTGCGATGTTGTGCAGGATACAGTAAGGAGCAGCCAGCATATCGGTCAAAAGAAAGCCGTCAGCGTCGAAGTAACGACAGATGTTAATATTTATTCGCTTAACGCTGATTATGGACGTCTACGCCAGATGCTGATGATTTTTCTGGATAATGCCATTAAGTTTTCACCGCTTGGCGGTAAGGTGGAGGTTCAGCTACAAGGAAATGTTTTAAAAGTAATCGACCACGGCTGTGGCATACCTGCCAAAGATTTGCCGCATGTGTTTGAACGTTTTTATAAGACCAGAATTGAAAAAAATAAAAGCGGCACGGGCCTCGGCCTTGCCATCGCCAAAGAAATAGCGGAACGTCACGATATTAAGGTCAGCATGACAAGCGAGCCGAATGTTGAAACTACAGTGATGATGGTCCTGCCGCCTGCGCTGCAACCTAATAGTTTGTTATAAATTTTGTTAAAAGACAGAGCTGCCCCTAAGAAAGGGGCAGCTCACTTTTTATGGCAGGATAAATATTTGTTTTAGCGAATTTATTAAGGCAACAGAGGTGAAAATAATGATCAGGTTAATGAAGAGCGAAGAAATTGCTGCGTTGGCGAATCTGTGGCTGGATACTTCCTTAGTTGCCCACGCTTTCATACCGGCAGAATTCTGGCGGCAGAAGCTGCCGCTAGTTCAACAAGAACATTTGCCAAAAAGCATTACCTATGTGTATGAAGAGAACGACAAGGTGCTTGGATTTTTGAGTTTTGCCAAAGAAAATATGATAGGCGGTCTGTTTGTCGGTCGTGATGAGCAACACAAAGGTGTGGGGCATGCTTTGATCGAGCAGGCCAAGTGCTTGTTTAGTTTTCTGGAACTTGATGTATACGCCCGCAACGAAAGGGCCGTAAACTTTTATTTAAGCCAGGGTTTTCAGCCTGTTCTCGTTTTTAAAGGTGAAGACACCGGTGAAGAAAGCATAAAGATGAGGTGGATGCAATGAACTATGGATTGAAAGACAAGATTGTGGTGATAAGCGGCGGCACCTCGGGCATTGGTTTGGCAACAGCGAGCTCGATGCTGGCCGACGGCGCCAAGGTATTTATCATAGGCCGCAATGAAGAGAGAGGGCTTTCAGCGCTCGGAATACTGGACGCTGATCCTGAGATGGTTAAGTTTATCAAAGCAGACGTAAGCACCGTCGAAGGCTGCCAGGCAGCAGCGGAAGCTGTGCGTGCAGCAGCGGGAAGGGTGGACATTTTGGTTAATTCCGCAGGGGTTTATCGTGAGCAATGGCTGGAACTGGTAACGGAGTCGGAGTATCAGGAAATTATGGATATTAATCTCAAGGGAACACTATTTTTGTGCCAAGTAATGCTGCCCTTGATGACCGAGCACGGCTCCGTCATTATTAATATTGCGTCTGATGCCGGATTGGAAGGCAATTACGGCTGCCCGGTTTACTGTGCTTCCAAAGGCGCTGTAGTCGCCTTGACCAGAGCTCTTGCCCTGGATTATGCGCCGCGCGTGAGAGTAAATTGCATCTGCCCCGGCGACGTGGCAACACCCCTTGTAGAAAGGCAATTACAGGCGGGTGACTATACCATTGAAGAAATGGCAGAACCTTATCCATTAGGCAGAATCGGCCAGCCCGGGGAAATAGCGCATGTTATTTGCTCGTTAGCATCGCCGATGAACAGTTACATGACGGGTTCGATTGTTGCCGTCGACGGTGGCTTGACGGCCAAATAAATTTTGAGGCTAAAAAAGCTCTTCTCCTTAAGGAGAAGAGCTTTTTTCATGCAAACCAGGCTTGCTTCAGTAATAATAAAGCGGGACGGATGTGGTCTTCGCTGATTCCTGCAAAGGAAAGCAGAATTTCAGGGTTATTTTGCGTGGCTGCTTGCTGCACCGGTATGATGCGTACGCCACAAGCAAGCGCTTTTTTGGCTAATTCCTCAGAGGCCGTTTCGGTCAGGACTGCCAGTCGTATATGCAGGCCTGAAGCATAAGAGCGGACTTCGATGCGTTTGCCGAAGATTTCTGCCAAGGCTTCCCTCAGCAGGTTGTTCTTTAAGGCATAGAGCTTGCGCAGACGGCGGACATGGCGCCGCAGATGGCCGCCGGCAATAAATTCGGCCAGAGCCAGTTGCTCGATGGTCGAAGAGGTTTGATTATAAAGTGTGGCGCAGGCGCTGTAGCGGGGGAGCAGCTGCGGGGGCAAGACCATGTAGCTGATGCGCAGCGAAGGCATCAAAAGCCTTGAGAAGGAACCGAAATAGATGATTTTGTCACCGCCCGCCAAGCCTTGCAAAGCGCCTATGGGGCGCGAAAAATAACGGAACTCGCCATTGTAATCGTCTTCTATAATGAGTCCGTCGGTTTGCTGTGTCCAGTGCAGGAGAGATAAACGTTCTTCAGCAGAAAGAGAGCTGCCTTTGTAAGGGTTGGAAGGGCTCACTAAGAGTAAAGGCGGCAGGGTATCGTCTATTTTTTCGGCGGCAAATGTTTCCACTTGCCAGTTATGGTCTTTAAAAATGCGTTCCGCTTGTGGGAACCCGGGTTCTTCGAGCGCGACCCGCTTATGTTCAGGCTGTAGGATTCCTATCAATATTTCCAAAAGACTTTGCACGCCCGCACCGATTACTATTTGTTCAGGCGTGGCAATTACTCCGCGAGCGTCATAGCTGTATTTGGCTAAGGTTTCCCTCAGTTTGTTTTCCCCTTGTGCCTGCCCGTAGGTAGCTATATTCCGTGGTTCCCGGAGGGCGTTGTTAATGCAGCGGCGCCAGAGAGCGGCATTAAAAGTGCGTATGTCGATGTAATTATTGGCAAAATCGAATGTTACCGGCATATCTTTTGCTTTGTTAGGCGGGATTGCGCGGGTTACCGTTGGCAGCTCACTTAGACTTAGGGCGACATAGCCACGCTTTGGCTGACTCATGATATAACCTTCGGCTAAAAGAAGACTGTAGGCCGTCTCAACGGTTGTACGGCTGAGATTTAGCGCAGCTGCCAGTTTGCGTATTGAGGGCAGTCGAGTATCTCCGGCTATGTGATTCAACCGTATTTCTTTTTTAAATTGTTCAGCCAACTGGAGATACAGCGGTTTGTTACTGCTGTTGTCCAGGGAAAAAGTTGTGCTCAGCATAGGGAGGACCTCTTCTTAAAATAAAATTCTAATTTCATATTCATATAACGCTTACATTATATAATGTTTGCCCGGAAGTGTCATCCTGCTGAAAAAGTTTTGCACAGAGGAATTTACACAAAAAAGGTTAACAAAGTTGTTTGAAATGAGTAAGAAATCAAATTACTTTTGTGGATTCCTACATATAAAACCTTCCGGCCGATTAATATAATAAAGATGTCGAAGAAAAAAGTGGAGGTGGTTATTGTGGCCAAAATAATGAGTCCTGAAGAGGCAGCCAAATTAATAAGTCCCCATAGTTCAATTATGATTGGAGGCTTTGGCAATATAGGTAATCCTAAGAAAATGATTGATCTGATTGCAGATGAAAAGATTAACGATTTGACGATCATTGCCAATGATTTGGGCACACCTAATGTCGGTCTGGGTAGATTGGTAAGAAATCGGCAAATTAAGCAAGCAATCGGCTCGTATTTTACTTACAATACCGAAGCAGCAGAACTTTATTTTGAGGGAAAACTTAACTTGAAAATGATGCCACAGGGAACATTTGCGGAGAGTATCAGGGCCGGAGGCTGCGGCATCGGTGGTTTTTATAATCGCGTTGGTATCGGCAGTGAGGTGACTGAAGGCTTGGAAACCAAAGAAATCAACGGTAAAACCTATGTTTTTGTCGAACCTATCAAAGCCGATTTCGCAATTTTGCGTGCCAAAAAAGCCGATCGTTTAGGAAATCTGGTATATGAAAGAACAGCCAGAAACTTTAACCCTGTGATGGCGACTGCCGCAAAATTCACTATCGTCGAGGTCGATGAAATTGTGGAACCAGGCGAACTGAACCCGGAGGAAATAGTGACACCGTTTATTTATGTGGACGTTGTCGTTCCTGTTGGGAGGGACGAATAAAATGAGACAACTGACTGATACCGAGGTTAGAGTACGCATTGCCAAGAAGGTTGCCGAAATGTTGCCGGATGGCGGTTTTGTCAATTTAGGCGTCGGAATACCGACGCAGGCTGTAAACTATCTTCCGGCTTCTAAAAAGATATATATCCAGACAGAAAATGGTATGCTGGGAGTAGGTCCCGGTGCAAAATCAGATGAAGAGATTGTGCCAAACCTCATTAACGCCAGCAGACAACCGGTTACAGAAACTCCCGGCTGTTGTTATTTTGATAGCGCGGCCTCCTTTGCCATGATCAGAAGCGGCAGAATGGATGCTACAGTAATTGGCGCCATCCAGGTCAGCGAACGTGGTGATTTGGCAAACTGGGCCTTGCCGGGCAAGGGTGTCTTAGGACCTGGCGGAGCAATGGATTTAGTTGTAGGCGTGAAAGACGTTATCGTTGCTACGCAGCATGTTGCCAACAACGGCAAGCATAAACTTGTTAAGGACTGCACGGTGCCAATCACCGGACTTGAGGTTGTTAATACAGTCGTAACGGAATTCGCTGTATTCAAATTCATCAACAATGAGATGATTCTTGTGGAGCATTCGTCCGAT
Source organism: Negativicutes bacterium (assembly GCA_009930275.1). The sequence goes on along the minus strand of RZYP01000015.1, from coordinate 5,795 downwards.
GTAACGTTGGACGACATCAAGGCTATGACCTCTGCCAAATACAGGGTTGCGGACGATGTCAAAGCTTGGGAGGTTGATTAAATGAAACAGGTTGTAATTATCGACGCCATCAGAACGCCGATTGGCAAGCTAAACGGAGCTATGAAGGACATTGAACCTGAGGATATGGCGGCGCTGCTGATAAGTGAGATAGTGCAAAGAAATAATTTTAATATTGAAGAATTAAATTCAGTTGTCTTAGGACACGCCAAACAAAGTTCAGACCAACCGAATATCGCAAGGATTGCTTCCTTGATCGCCAAGCTGCCGGTGGAAATTCCTGCTTACACGGTGCACAGACAATGCGGTTCAGGTATGCAGGCTGTGCACAATGTGGCACAGGAAATGATGTGCGGTTATGCTGATCTTGGTCTTGCCGGCGGCGTGGAGAGCATGAGCAACGCCCAATACTATTTAAGAAAAGCCCGCAGAGGTTATTCCGTTGGCAATGGCATCATACTCGATCCGAATACCGAAAGCCAGCCGCGGTCACAACCGATAGATCAATACGGCTCCCTGACGATGGGCATGACTGCCGAAAACATAGCTGAAAAATATAATATTTCCAGACAGGCACAGGATGAATTTGCTTGTGAGAGCCAGATAAAGACGAATAATGCAATTCTCAACGGCACTTTTAAAGATGAAATTATTCCGGTTCCCATTAAAAGTAAAAAACAAACGACGTTCTTTGAAGTTGATGAACATCCGAGACTGACCTCGATGGAGGAACTGGCCAAATTGAAAGCAGTATTCAAAAAGGATGGGACGGTTACGGCCGGTAACGCTTCAGGCAGAAATGACGGGGCGGCGCTGTTGCTCTTGGCTGAAGAAGAAAAAGCCAAACAGCTTGGTTTGAAACCTATCGCCAGAATTATTTCCCAGGCAGCCGGTGGAGTTTCTCCTGCCTTTATGGGCATGGGCCCTGTTCCTGCCACACAGCTGGCTTTAAAAAGAGCTGGTTTGTCTGTCGGAGATCTTGGTCTTATTGAATTGAACGAGGCTTTTGCGGCACAGTCTTTAGGTGTCATTAAAGAATTGGGACTTAACAAGGAAATTGTCAATGTTAACGGCGGCGCTATAGCTTTGGGTCACCCGATAGGTTGCTCAGGCGCGAGAATATTGGTAACATTAGTCCATGAAATGAAGCGCAGAAACGTACGTTATGGTTTGGCTACCTTGTGTATAGCCGGTGGCTTAGGTACAAGTACTATTGTTGAGTTAATCTAAGGGTCTAAAAAATAGGAGGCGATAATAATGGATGCAATTACCCGTATTTGTTTAAAAGTTGTTCAGAAGTATCTTCCTGGAGCGTTTCTTTTAGCAATCTTCCTTACCTTTGTTACTTTCTTATCAGGTATATTTGTTACCGGCAAGTCTGTAGCCGATATGATTAACTATTGGGGAAAAGGCTATTCTTCACTCTTTACCTTTGGCATGCAGATGGTCTTGGTTCTTTTGACAGGTTATGTTTTAGCTTTGACAACGGTGGCAAAGAATATTTTGGACAAAGTCACAGACATACCCAAAACGCCGAAACAGGCTTTAGGTCTTACTGCTCTTGTATCTCTGATTTCCTGCTATCTTAACTGGGGTTTTGGTCTTGTTATCGGTGCCATCCTTGCCAAAGAAATGGGTAAAAAAGTTAAAGGCTTACACTTCCCGTTGCTTGTTGCTGCAGCTTATGGCGGTGAAATTGTGCGCGGTCCGTCTTCATCGATTCCACTTGTTGCCGCTACACCGGGCAACTTCATGGTTAAACTTGGTGTGCCGCTGATTCCGGTAACTGAAACCTTGTACTCTTCCTGGAATATTCTCCTGACTATTGCTATAGCGGCTGCTTTGTTCTTTGTTTACTTCAACATGAAGGCTCCAGATGGCGTAATGGTTGAATATGTCGATAAAGAAGCTCCGAAAGCCGCTCCGAAAGAAAAGAAGGACATGACTCCGGCTGAAAAACTTGAACATTCCTATTTGGTCAATTTACTCTTCGGACTTTTGCCCCTTTCTTACTTAGCGCTTAATTTCTCGAAAATAGGTTTTAACCTTAACCTCAATCTTGTTATCTTGATTTTCTTGACAGCAGGGTTACTTCTTCACAGAAACCCAAATGCCTATCTTGAAGCAGTTGGCCAGGCTATCGGGGCCTGCAGGGGCATTATACTCCAGTTCCCTCTGTATGCAGGCATTTCCGGTATGATTATCGGCTCTGGCATGATTCAGGTTCTGTCTAATGCCTTTGTCAACATTTCTACTCCGCAGACATTCCCACTCTTTACCTTCCTGTCAGCCGGTTTGGCAAACATCTTCATTCCTTCTGGCGGCGGACAATGGGCCATTCAAGGACCAATCATGATGGAAGCAGCCCAAAAACTCGGTGCTGATATACCGCAGACCGTTATGGCTTTCGCCTGGGGCGATGGCTGGACCAACCAGATCCAACCTTTCTGGGCGCTGCCTCTTTTGGGTGTTGCCGGCCTTGGCGCCAGAGACATCATGGGCTACTGCGTAATCTGGACAGCAGTATCTGGGTTCATTATCAGTGCCACATTCGTTGCTTTGACGTTCTTCTAAAAATCAGATGCATATTGCGTATCGGAAGTATTTCTTCTGGTACATCAGCTAATGCGCTTGGTTTTATTTTAAAGGTAAATGAGCTCGATCACGGTCGGGCTCATTTTTTTTGCGAAGATTTGTTTGTTGGTGCAAAAACAGTACAAATGCTTTTGTAGATTCGCACATATGAAAAGAAGCAGTCAATTTATATAATTGAAGAGAAAGACGGGTAGGCTGGCAGCCTGAAAAATGATTAAAGAGGGTGATGTGTGTGAAGATATTTGTTTTGAATTGTGGTAGTTCCTCGATTAAATACCAGCTGGTTGAAAATGGCAGCAAAAAAGTTTTGGCACGAGGTGTTTTGGAAAGAATAGGCATGGATGGGAGTTTTTTGAAGCATTATTCCACTTATGATTACGCGATAGAAATTAAACGGCCGATAGCAAAACATATTGAAGGAATACAATTAATTTTAAAGACACTGGTAGACAAGGAAATTGGTGTCATCAAAGAAGTTACGGACATTGATGCTTTCGGGCATAGAGTCGTGCACGGCGGCGAAGCCTTTCAGGAGTCCACAATAATAACGAGCAGCGTTACTGACGACATTAAGAAGTGCATAACGATGGCGCCTCTGCATAATCCTGCCAATCTCGCGGGCATAAAAGCCTGTATGGAGTTGATGCCCCATGTGCCGCATGTTGCTGTTTTTGATACGGCTTTTCATCAGACAATACCGGCAAAGGCCTACTTATATGGCTTGCCTTATGAACTATACATAAAATACGGACTAAGAAAATACGGCTTTCATGGTATTTCCCACCAATATGTCGCAGAGGCGGCAGCGGAATATTTGGGCAAAAGTTTAGCCGATTTGCGGCTGGTAACCTGTCATTTGGGCAATGGCGCAAGTGTGGCGGCTATAAAACAAGGCAAATCAATTGACACCAGCATGGGGTTCACGCCCTTAGAGGGCCTCGTTATGGGAACTAGGTGTGGTGAGGTTGATCCAGCGATCATCCCCTTCATCATGGACAGGGAAGATATGACCGGAAAGCAAGTATACCAATATTTGAATAATAAAGCTGGCGTGCTGGGCATATCAGGCCTTTCAAGTGATTTTCGTGATTTGGAAAAGGCTGCTGAGCAGGGTGATGCGCGAGCGCAGTTGGCGATGGATATTTTTTCTTACCGGGTCAAAAAATATATCGGTGCTTATGCGGCAGCCATGGGTGGCCTCGATGCAATCATTTTTACCGCCGGGCTTGGAGAAAATTCGCCTGTAATACGCAAGAACATCGGCAGCGGCCTGGAGTTCCTAGGCGTAAAATTAGATGAAGAAAAAAACCTTGTGCGTGGAGGAATAAGAGAAATTGGTTCGCCGGAGGATCGCGTGAAATTATTGGTAATTCCAACAAATGAAGAAATGGTTATTGCTGAGGAAACAGCTCGACTTTGTGTGAATGTAGTATCGTTATGATTTTTTTAAAAATTTGCTGTGTGATATAATTAAAAAGTAAGTATTTAAATTTTTTCGGAATTTGTATGGAGGATTCGTATGGCACAAGACAAGGTAACCCTTAGCGCGTTAATGGAAATTGAGAGCTTCAGGAATAAACTGCGCCTTGCCAATAAAAATGCAAATCTGGATTACCAGGTGACACATGTCACAATCATGGAAGGTCCTGATTTGTACGAATGGGTTACAGGAGGAGAGTTTGTTTTAACGACTTTCTATGCTTTCAGCAAAAACCCGGAGCTCCAGGATTACGCTTTTGAAAGATTAGCGCAGAGGGTATCTGCGGTAGGTATCAAGACGCAAAGGTTCATTGACAAGATTCCTGAAAGCATTCTTGCCATCGCCGATAAATATAGGCTGCCGGTTTTTGAGGTAAAAAAGGAAGTCAAATTCCGCGAGCTTGTAGCGACCATTAATCAGGAGATACAAAACTATCAGACTAACATGCTTATAGAGGTTGAACATCACTACCAAAAATTAATCAAGGCTTCGCTTAGTTCTGATGACATTAACAATATTTTGAATGTTTTTGGCAAACAAATCAGAATGAATTGTTTCTGCCTCGATTACCAGTTCAAACTGATTGCCACTTACGGCACGCAGGGGACAAGAAAACAAGATTTTTTGAATTGGGTTGATATAGTAAAAAGGCGCCTGGCAGAAGGAGTAGATACTTCTGCTGGACACATTGTGGAAAATTTGCATATTTTTGACTGTTATGCCCGTGGCAGACTTATTGGCATGCTGGTTGTCGTGTGTGACGGTGATCTGCCGGAAAAAAACAGATTGATGTCGCAGCAGGCTGCTTCCTTCATCTCCATCAAGATGTGGGATCAATACGAAACCAACAAAAAAGCGCTTGCCAAGTTCTGGCAGGAAGTCAAGGACGGGGTAATCAGCGACGAAGAAGAAATTGCCGATGGCTTAGCTCGTTTTGGCCTCAGCAAACAAAACAACTATAAGATAGTGTTAATCTCCAAGCATTCTAACGCTGGTGAAATATACCAATTTCTCAAGAATAATATTAATGAAAGCATTTTCATTGATGAAGACAAGAGTATTGTTTTATTGTGTCAACAGAACGAATTCGCACATTTTCAGGCGAAACTGGGGGATTATATTGATACATTGCCGCAAAAAACCTTGATTGTCAGTACTTCAGAAATATTAACGCCCGTTAACATCAGCAAATATTATGCTTTGGCAGAGCAGTCGCTGGAGGTTTTCAAGCGGCGCGGTTTTCACGGTATTAATTATGCCGAGGACTGTACCCCGTTCAGTATTCTCCTGAGAGCGCGCAACACCCCTGAATATGAGTATTTGTGCGATAAAATATTGTTTCCTTTGCTTAGATATGATAAAATTTATCAATCCAATTTATTAGATACTCTCGGTTGTGCTTTGAGGACGAACAGTTTGGAACATACTGCCAAAGAGTTGAATATACATATTAATACTTTGCGGTATCGTTTGAAAAAAGTCTATGAAATTACCGGGAGGGACTATTTTGAGCGCAGGGACCGGTATTTTTTGCACATGGTCGCGACAATCCAGGAATTGGAGAATTTCAAGTAGTTTAATAATAAAGACTAACTATTAAAAGTCAAGTTCCAAATGAGGATGAATGGAAAAACCGGATGGTTCATAAAGGGTATAGCAAAGCAGACGTCTTTAAGACGCC
>RZYP01000277.1 GCA_009930275.1 Negativicutes bacterium | reverse complement strand
AGCCGCAAGCTGCGTCTTGCCGGTTCCCGGCGGCCCAAAAAGCAAAAGCAACATGCCTGAGCCAACCCTCTGGCCTATTTCGGCGGCTTTGCTGCCCCACGGGTTCTCAATCTCAAGCGTTTTGCCATGCTCCCGGAAACGCTTCGGGATGCCCGATGCCGCAAGCCGCTCAATCGCCCTTTGGTCTCGCTCAGCCTCAAACCTCTCCCGCTCAATGCGTTTTATTTCACTGTCACTGAGCAATTTGTCCTTTACCTGATCAAACATTTTTTTTAACATGTCATTTACTTCGTTATTCATAAGATAATTGTAATTGTAATTGGTTTTTAATGCAGGTCGGGCTTATCCAAAGGCATTCAGTTCGGGGCGTATCAAAGCCCTGATTATCTTGATTTATTCTTGCAAAACAATCAAATTTGGATTGACTCCAACCCGATTCTAAAAGCGGATTGTAAATTTCTGTTTCATATCCAGATAAAATTATCATTCCTTTTGTATTTAAAAGTAAATTGACAAGATTTACATGGTCTGGTGTAGTCATCTCATGGTTATACATGATTCTTGAAGTTCTCAGACCTTGCACATAAGGCGGATCGAGGTAGAAAAGTGTTTCGAGGGTGTCATATCTGGGTATCAAATCCCTGAAGTCAAGATTCTCTATTTGAATCTCTCTCAGTCGTTTATGGGCTGATTTAAGTAATTTTATCCCTGTATGGAAACCCTTAATGCAAGAGGGGTATGATACCTCATACCCAAAACTCTCGCCTATGGCTCCAAAAGATTGCCTGTTGACAACAAAAAAATAGTATGCTCTGTCAATATCGCTCAACTCATTATATTGGAGTTCTTTAGCCTCTTCAAACACCCTCCGGGAATAGAGCGTATTCTCAAGGCGTCTTTGAAGTTCTTCTGTCTTTTTTTCGTCACAAAGGACTTGAAAAAAGTTAGCTAAACGCCTATCCAAGTCGTTGTATACGTCCACTTTAGCAGGATTCTTGCCTAAAATAACGCTTCCTGAGCCGCCGAAAACGTCGACAAAAGTCGTATGCTGCGGAAAATGTTTGTAAATCTTTTCCAAAAATCGGCCTTTTCCTCCAACCCATCTCAAAGGTGTTTTTGTCATAATCTTTTATAACTCCCTGACTTTAATGTCTTTATCATAGAGCCATGGTTCGGCCTCCATGCGCCGCTGGCCCAGCGTTTTAGATGGTTTAACCACATTTCTATCAGCTACTTCCTTTCGCTTTTGAGCGTTCTTGGAATTGTCTTCAAAAAGTTTCGCCCATGCGCCAAAGTTGCGGATGGTGCGATTCCCGTCCAGCATCCAACCGCAGGCCAGCGCTTGAGGATAAGCCCGGTCACGCACAAAGCTTTCTGAAGCCCCGGCCAATGATCCCATGCTGATTGCTTCTTCTAAGCTCTTCGGCATTCCCGGAGGCGGTTCGATCAGGTATCCGTTTTTCTCCTCTTCTGAGCTTCCCTCACGTGCGCGCGCCTGCGTTATATTTTTTTTATTATCTGCAACTGCAACTGCAACTGCAATGTTGGATTTTGCTTGAGCATCTGCTTCACTGTCTGCTTGAGGTTTGCTTGAAGTTTGCTTGAAGTTTGCTTGGGTTTTGCTTGACACTTTGCTTGCCCTTTCGTTGGCTCTTGCTTGCTTTCCTCCCTTGCGGCCAGCTTCCTGTTTTGCTTTATAAATTTCAATCTCTCTCACCATCCTTTTATTGTAAATATAGCCCTGCTCGTTCCTATATAAGCATTTAACTCTCAATAGTTTATTGATAACATTTTCTCCCTCTTGTTTTAATGTATTCATCATCTCCAGTATATCTCCATCCTCCAGTTTTTCAGGGGCGTACAGATAACCTTCCTCTTGAAAAAGGTAACATAAAAGGTCTATGTAAAAACCCTTTTCGGCGCGCGATAATTTGTTCACGCCAGAGTCCGAAAGCCAATCCTTATAATAAAACAGAAAAGCTGGCCTGCGTTCTTTTTCATCACCAGAGTTCAAGCAAGCTTGAAATGTTGCTTGAGCATCTGCTTGAGGTTTGCTTGA
>RZYP01000065.1 GCA_009930275.1 Negativicutes bacterium | reverse complement strand
CGAATGAGAGCCGACACACTTTTGATGAAAGCAATGATGAATCAAGAAAAACCTCGTTTGTTAGCCCGAATTTTCCGTCGAGGCAACAATAAAAAAGAGGATGATTCTTTTACAAACTAGTTCTTAATTCTCGATCAAATCGATAATTCTGTCCAGTTCTTCAAAGTCGAGGAACTGGATATTTATATTTCCTTTATGATTGCCAGACAGCTGAATTTTAACAGAAGTTCCTAAATAACGAGTCATTGCTTCCTCGAGACTTTGCAACTGTAGTTGTAGTTGTTGCAAACTTTGAAATTTCTCTTTACCAACTTTTGGATCAAGTCCTTCAAATGTCTTCTTGTTCCGCACCTGTTCCAACGCCAGTGCAGTCTGGCGGACAGACCAACTACCTTGAACTGCTCTGCCAGCCAAATACACAATGTCATGTTCATCGGCTAGACCGAGCAGAACCTTAGCGTGTCCACTGGTTAATTTCCCATCTCTTAGACAATCCTGAACAAAATCCGGAAGTTTCAATAAACGCAGGGCGTTGGTTACTGAAGCCCTGCTTTTGCCAATTGCTTGAGCAATTTCTTCATGTGAGAGTTCAAATTCCTCGAGTAACTGTTGGTAAGCGTTGGCTTCTTCGAGAGGATTCAAATTGTCACGTTGAATATTTTCCAACAGTGCCTGCATCTGTCTTTTGAATGGCTCCAGATCGCGTATGATTGCCGGAATTGTCGCTTTTTTTGCGATAATCGAAGCTCTCCATCGTCTTTCCCCTGCAATAATCTGATATTTCTCATTGCCAACACGACTGACAATAATTGGCAGAATAACGCCATTAACTAGAATTGAGTCAGCAAGCTCTTGCAAACTGATCTCATCAAAATTCTTTCTAGGCTGTCCTGGATCAGGAGATATTGAATAGACAGGTATGTCTCTTACTTCTTCAGTCATAATATTTCCACTTTATTACAAAGTTCCACGTAGAACATTACGAATCGATCGCTGCGTATTGGGCATTGTCTTGAATAAATTTTCGACGTGGTTCCACTTTTTCTCCCATTAACAAATCGAATGTTTCATCTGCATCCTGGATATCTTCAGCAGTTACTCTAAGAAGTCTACGGGTCGAAGGGTTCATTGTGGTTTCCCAAAGCTGGTCAGCATCCATCTCTCCAAGACCCTTATATCTTTGCAATTTAGGATTCTTCCATCCAGTCCTCTGCCTGATTTCTTCCACTTCTTCATCATCATAGGCATAATAGCCTTCTTTACCCTCATAAACTCTGTATAGTGGCGGACAAGCAATATAGATGTTTCCGTTGTCAACCAAAGGTTTCATGTAACGATAGAAGAAAGTCATTAAAAGGGTTCTTATATGAGCTCCATCAACGTCGGCATCTGACATAATAATAACTTTGTGATAGCGCAAATTAGCAATATTAAAATCTTCACCGATTCCTGTACCCAAAGCCAGTACAACCGGTTGCAACTTTTCGTTTGAATACACTTTATCTATTCGTGAACGTTCAACATTTAACATTTTGCCCCAAAGAGGTAAAATCGCTTGGTACTTTCTTTCTCGACCTGACTTTGCAGTACCACCAGCTGAATCACCTTCAACAATGAAAATTTCACTCATAGCCGGATCATTACTTTGGCAATCAGAAAGTTTCCCTGGCAGTGAATTTGACTCAAAAGCACTTTTTCTTCGTGTCATTTCTCTGGCTTTACGAGCAGCTATTCGTGCGTGAGAGGCAGCTAAACATTTTTCGATAACTGTTTTTGCTGTTTGAGGATTTTCTTCAAAATAGTATGATAGTTTTTCATTCATTACCTGTTCAACCATCGTACGGATTTCGTTGTTGCCGAGACGTGATTTGGTCTGACCTTCAAACTGCGGTTCAGGAAGTTTTACACTAATAATTGCACATAGGCCCTCGCGAACATCTTCACCTGTAAAGTTTGCGTCGCTGTCTTTAAGAAAAGAGTTTTTTCTGGCGTAATCGTTGACAACCTTTGTCAACGCAGATTTAAAACCAGTTAAATGAGTTCCTCCTTCAATTGTTGCAATATTGTTTGCATAGGAGTAAACGCTCTCAACGTACGATGTATTATATTGCAATGCCATTTCTACAAAGGAATCACCTTGTCTGCTGGCGATGTACACAGGAGGCTCATGCAGTACTTGCTTCTTGCGATTCATATACTCAACAAACGCAATAATACCTCCTTCATAATGGAGCAGGACATGCTGAGGAACCTCATCATCTCTGTCATCAACAAGATCTATCCGTACCTCCTTGTTAAGAAAGGCCATTTCTCGATAACGAGTAATCATTGCCGGAAAATCAAACGTGATATCGGGGAAAATCTCTTTGTCAGGTAAAAACTGGGTGGTTGTTCCGCTATCCTCGTAATCTGTAGTTCCAACTATCCTTAACGGTTTTTCCGTAATCCCTCTGGTAAAACTGATTTGGTATATCTTTCCGTCACGTCTAACCGAAACATCCATCCATTCCGAAAGAGCGTTGACAACAGATGCACCAACGCCGTGTAAGCCGCCTGAAATGCTGTATGCTCCTCCACCAAATTTTCCGCCAGCATGGAGAATTGTATGAACAACCTCGACTGTGGGAATACCCATTTTGGGGTGGATACCAACTGGTATGCCACTGCCATCATCCTTAACAGTTACTGAACCATCTTTGTTTAAAGTAACCCAGATGTTATCGCAACGACCGGCCAATGCTTCGTCGACCGAGTTTGCAACGATTTCGTAGATTAAGTGATGAAGGCCGCGTTGGGTAGTGTCACCGATGTACATTCCTGGACGTTTCCGAACAGCCTCTAAACCTTCGAGAACTTTGATATCAGAATCATCGTATCTGCTTTTATTGGAAGTACTGAATTGATCCTGACCGCTGGTATCAATCAGTTTTTCCATAAAATCGTCCTCGAGATCAGCAAGCGCATACAGATCAAGTGCTTCGTTTATCAGTCCATCATCATTGGCATCAAAGATTTCCGATGCTTCTTTTTCGAAGTTTATTTCTTTGTTCTTTTCCATTTTTTCAAACCTCATGTCATAGTGATAGACCAGTCAATCTGCTGGTCAATCAATCTTTGCCTAAGTGTAGCTGTAGAAATTGGGGATAAATAAGCACGATCCAGAGTCAGGACTAAAGATCTGGGTAAGTCTGGTGAAACAGCTTCCAAAAGAGATTTTTCTTCCAAATCACTGAGAAAAAAAACAGTTCCTTTGTCTTTAGTCTGTGTGATCTGGTCCAAATCAAAAATTCCAACAATCATGCGTGTTGATATAGAATATTCTCCTCCAATATGCAAATACATTATAGCACAGCCTCGGAATCCCAATCGCTTATCTTAGTAATAGTAGAATCTGCGACCCTATAGTAACTTGCAACATCATTACCAACACTGGATAGCCAATTTTTATCAAGTTGATCTGGATCTGTACAAGTCACGAATATTTGTACATTTTGCAAGCAACTCAACAATTGTTCTCTGCGGCCAAAATCTAGTTCTGACATGACGTCATCAAGCAATAAAATAGGTGATTCTTTACAGGACTTTCGAATGATCTCAAGTTCAGCCATTTTTAAAGCTAAAACAGCTGTTCGCTGTTGGCCTTGTGAGCCAAAACTTCTCAAAGAAAATTTATTGACAAGAAGATCAAAGTCATCACGATGCGGACCAATTGAAGTATTTCCTCTGTTGATATCATCCGTTTGATTTTTCTGCAATCGGTTGAAAATATTGTCAATAATATTGTCAATTGAACTATCTATTTCAATACCAGGAATCGTTCTGTATATCAGACGAAGATCCTCAGCTCCCCCAGATATTTGTTTGTGTAAATTTGCTGACCAATAAGTCAATCTGTCAATTAGTTGCAAACGTTCTGTAATCACTTGAGCTGCTGACTTTGCATATTGCTCATTCCAAATGACTAATTGTTCTAAGTAAACAGAATCCGGCTTTTTTTCTTGATCTCGAAAATATTTCAAAAGTGTATTTCGTTGACGAAGAATTCTTGCAAAAAGTTGCAACTGTTGAAAATAACTGGGTTTAATTTGGCTTAACAAAAGGTCTAAAAATCTTCTGCGGGCGGAAGGGCCATCTTTAATTAACTGTAAATCTTCAGGCGCAAACATGACTGCATGAAAATTACCAACGAAATCAGAGACGCGGGAGAGAACAATCTCATCTTTGTAAAGAAGTCGTTCATTCTTACTATTACCAATTCCTTGCAACTGTTTGTAATGAATACCAATTTGCTGTTCATAATCATCAGAAATTCCAACTTGATTAGAAGAGAAATAATTTAAATCAATTTTATAGGAATTTTCACCATGCTTAATCAGTTCAGCATCTTTGGCCGTTCTGTGAGAGCGAGCACATGCACACATATATATGCTTTCAATAACATTAGTTTTACCTTGACCATTGTTACCAAAGAGTACGTTTATTCCGGCATCAGGAATAAGAGTCACCTGTGAGTAATTGCGAAAATTTTCAAGATGAATCTTGCTTACTATCATAATATATATTTGTTCCTGTCTATTTGCGTAGCGGCAAGACAAGATAAGAGAAAGCATCTCCTTCAGTAGGTCTTATGACACAAGGTCCAACAGGTCCATTAAAACAAAGCATAATTTGCTCATCACTGATTGTTTTTAAAGCATCGATAAAGTATCTAGGGTTAAAATCTACATCAATATCTTCGCCTGTCATTGAAACAGGAACTTCATCGTAGAGATTTCCCAATTCTGTATTGGCTTGAATTTTCATGGTTTTGTAGCGGTCAAAAGTCAAATTCATTGGAAAACGACGGTCTTCAGATGGGACAATCAAGGCAGCACGTTCAACTGCTTGATAGAATGCCTTTGTATTGACTGTAACGTTGGTAGAAGATGATTGAGGCAAAATACTGTTGTAGTTCATAAACTCTTGCTGAATCAATCTCGAAATCATTTTGACGTCTGTCATATCAAATTCAATGTGGTTTTGTGTAGTGAAAAGTGTTACGTCTCCGGTATCACCAAGGATAGGCTGTATGTCCTTAAGAGCTTTACCTGGTATCAGAAAGCGCGTTTCATTCATCTGGCCATCCAGAGCTTCGCGTCGCAGCGCTAAACGAAAACCGTCAACGGCTACCATTTCCAAATAACCATTCTTGCTATTAAAAAGAATGCCGTTAAACGCTGGTCTTGATTCATCAGAAGACACAGCAAATAGAGTCTGAGAAATCATCTGTTTCAACTTTTTTTGTGGAACAGAGACTTTCTGTACATCATCCATTTGTGGAAGCTTCGGATATCCCTGACTATCCATGCCCTTGATTTTGAATTGACTGTTACCTGAACTGATGGTTGCAATCTTATTGTCATCAACGTCAATCGTAACGACATCTTCCGGAAGCTTTCTAACAATCTCACCAAGCATTCTGGCATTTAGCACAACGCTTCCTTCAGTAAAAATATCTCCTGGCAACGTTGCTTCGACTCCGGTTTCCAAATCGTAGCCTGTCAACTTGATTCGGTCTTGATCTGCTTCGAACAGAATACCATCTAAAAGTGCCAGGGTAGAACGCACTGAGACAGCTCTTTGTGTGTATGAAATTGCTGTCGAGAGCATGTCCTTAGAACACAGAATTTTCATGTTATGTCTCCCTTGTCTAATATTTAAAACTCGATTAACTCGAATCAGTCTTTAGAATATTGTTTATGTTATTTTATCACTCTTATTATTATGTGTGGTGGATAATCTGCAAAACATAGGAGACCCTTGATTTAACATGCTCCACAGGGTTTTTTCACTGTTGATAAAACGTTGACAACCATGTGGAAGAAAAAGCTGTTTTGTGAATAAAATAGAATTCCTCATTTTATCCACTACTTTCCACAGTACTTTTTCCACATTTACACTTGATATGTGGATAACTAGAGTGAAATTCTTTTCCTGATATTTGCTAAATCATCACATATTTCTGGATCGTTTTCTTTTACCTGCCGTTCAACTTTTGAACATGCATGCATAACAGTCGTATGGTCTTTACCGCCGAAAACATCACCGATTTTCTTGAAAGGCATATTGAGTACATTTCGACAAAAATACATTGCCACCTGACGGGGATCAGAAACATTCTTCGAACGTCTGTTAGATAAGATGTCGTTTGTGCTGATGTTGTAATAGGAAGCAACCAATTCGATAATCATTTCGGGGGTAACTTGCTTTATCGATTTGGGCTGTATAATGTCTTTTAAGGCTTCCTCAGCTGTTTCAAGGTCCAAGGTACCTGCGAGAAGAGAGTACGCCATAACCGTGTTGTAGGCGCCTTCAAGCTCACGTATGTTGCTGGTAATGTTGTTGGCAATGTAATCTATGACATCCTCACCAATCGTAGCCCGATTAATATGCGCTTTGTGACGCAAAATAGCCACGCGCGTCTCATAGTCAGGAGCCTGAATATCTACAATCAAACCCGAAGAAAAACGAGTACGCAAACGTTCTTCTAATGTATTTAAACTTTGGGGTGGTTTATCACATGTCATGACAATGTTGCTGCCAGATTGATGCAACGCGTTGAAAGTATGGAAAAATTCTTCCTGCATGCGTTCTTTACCAGCAATGAACTGGATATCATCAATTAAGAGCAGGTCACAATTCCGATACTTATTACGAAATACATCGTAGTTATTTGATTGAATTGTGTATATGAATTCATTGACGAACTGCTCAGTTTGAACATAAAGAAGTTTTTTATCTGGGTGATTTTTTAGTATTTCGTTACCAATGGCATGCATTAAGTGGGTTTTACCTAAGCCGGAACCACCGTAAAGAAATATTGGGTTGAAATTATTTATATTAGGGTTTTGGGCTAAAGCGATACAAGCTGCTTGAGCAAAACGATTACCGTTACCAACGATGAAATTCTCGAAAGTATAATGAGGATTTAATTTTCCATGATTATTAGCTGATGTACGCTGGGCTGTATCAGCAGGAATTAATTTATCACCAGAAAAGTCCTTGGCGGTAATCTCATTTTTTGCATCATCTTCCGTCAAGACAAAGTGCACATCATATTCCCTTGAAGTGATTGATTTCAAGGTATTGAAAATTAATGGCTTGTACCATTCGCAATAGGTAATGTGAAAATCATTCGGCGCGATCAGATAAAAATTATCTGCATCAATTAAACAAGGCTTCAAAGGTTGAATCCATGTAGAGTAGGATATATCAGTCACTTCATTCTTAAGTAATTCAGAAGCTTGTTCCCAGATCTTGTCGATTCCCATAGATGACTCCTTAAAAAAGCTAAAGCAGCACGGATTATTCTAGCAGAATTTTCGTGCGAATTGTACCGTGCCGTATCAAGAGTATACTTTAAAACCCATTTCCATGATTTTCCGAAGATTTCTACAAAATGCTTATAACATAGTGTTTTGGTCTGTGTAAGAAATCAAAAATTCAAATTATTGTCTTATTTGGCGCTGTTGGCATAAGTCAGTGCTATAATCGACCGTAGATTTTCAAATTTTATGACTTATCTGAAGGATAAGTCTACGTAAAGGATTTGCGCAGTAATGAATCTCGAATCACATGTTTACATATCAAAACTTGTATACAATGAAACGATCAAGATATTTCCTATTCACATCAACAGAAAGTTGTTTCGCGCCGGAAACGTTTTGTCTGATTACAGTCCATTAGTTTGGACGCATCCACATTATTTTACCGTTTCCTGGGATTTCTTTGAAAGATATGTTGATCATGTTTGTCGGCTGGGCACGGAAGAAGATGCGATCGAACCAGATCTTGTTTTGTCGTTTCAGATGGGTATTATTTGTCACTACATTACAGATTTCTTCTGCCGGGCACACATAGGATCAGGAATAGGGAGAAAGCGCGAGCATTTGCAGTATGAAGACTTTCTCGATAATTACCGAAATTCGATCAAAGGAAGACTTAGCAAGACAGATTGGCTATCGGACTTCGAACCCTGTGAAGAAACTAGAGATATCCTATCTACGCTGAAGGCGAACATTGAATACTATAGAGACCTTCCTGCGTCACCAGAGCGTGACATTACGATGGCAATTGATAATTGCGTTAAGGTAATGGTTTCGATCATTTCGATACGCTTGAAACAGGCGGTTCGTCAAGATCTCTTCCAGCTTCATCGTCATCCTCAGCTCAACTATGAATTACCTAACTTCAGTATGAACGAACTCTTCGAAGTAGTTATGAATAAAAACTACTCACCCATACTGGCAGCGATTCGAATTGATCTGACATAGTATCAAAATAAATAGGCAAGTAGAAAACCCGATGAAACGAGTTTTTTATCTAAAGAAAAGGAAAAGTAGTCGTTGCAATCAAAGTAAAGCAATATTACCAATTAAACCAACAAAAGAAGGGCCGCAGGGCCCTTCTTTTAATCAAAATATAATTGCAAACAACGCTTTTTTTGTTACCAACAAAGACTTAGTTGCAACATGATTGCAACTAAAATTACTGTAGCTTACACGTGGGGCAGCAAAGCTTGATAAGAATTTTTAACGTTTTGTGCTAAGGCTTCTAAAATTGCAGGATCCACTTCTTGTCCGCCTTGTAATGCTGTGACAACAGGTTCTGCTTTCGTAAGAGCATTTGCCAGCATTTCATAGCTTTCAGTAGAATACTCTTTAGGCTCAAGCGCCTCAAATGCACGCTTTGCGTGATGCAAGAAGGTGTACGCTTGCATCATTCTGTGTTCTTGTTGAAGCTCTACGTAATGATCTGCCAGTGTCCAGTTGACATTGTGTTCCGTGAGAACGGCTTTTAAATCAATGGAAGCAACGTCTTTGTTCAGTGAGTATTGTTGCAGAAGCCAGTTGAGGTCTTCTCGATTAACGGAGATAAACCAGACGATGGAATGATCTGGCGCAGCTCCTGAATATTTCAAATTATCTCTGGCAAAACCAGTCAGACCGGCAATGCTGCCAAGCTTTTGAGAAAAATCAGTTACGTTGACATCTTTGACCAAAATATTCTTTTCAGCGGCTAAAGCTCTCAAATAGAGACCCTCAGCGCTGCTGTCGGGTAGACCATAAGCCAGAATTGTGGATTGTACATCATGGATTTGGGACATTTTAATTCTCCGTTTTCATTCGATACCAAAGCAGACCCAGAGATTCCGCAATGTTTTCATTTTGCACAATGACATGCTCCGGGACATGGATTGTGGTGGGAGCAAAGTTCCAGATGGCTGGAATGCCAGCTGCCACGATTTCAGCAGTTGCGTTGTCGGCTTGCTCAGCCGGAACAGTTAAGATCGCCAGATCTACGTGATTTTTGGCACAGAAATCTGACAGAGCAGAAAGAGGGAGGACCTTATCTTTCAGACTTTCGTCATCCGATGGCTTTACGTCGAAGCCAGCGAGAATTTGCAAGCCATTTTCTGCGAAACCGATATAATTCATCAAGGCTCGGCCCATATGTCCGACACCAAGCAAAACAGCGTATCGCTGTTCGTCGTAGCCCAAGGCCTTGCGAATGTCTTTCTCCAATTGAACCACATCAAAACCTGTTCGAGGTTTCCCGGCATTGCTGATACTCGCTAAATCTTTACGAACCTGAACGCTGCCGTAGCCTAGTTCTTTGCCGATCTCAGCTGAGGAAAGTCGGCGAACACCTTCTTTGCGAGCTCGCTGGATTACATCCAGGTAGGAGGGAAGGCGCAACAAGGTGGGTTTCGTGACATTAGACGCAAACGGGTTGATTGTAGTCATCGTAGATACCTCACTTACTATATAATGAAATGGAGCATTTGCTGGCAGTGTCAATAGTTTTGTGTAAACCTCTTGTAGTCCTGAATTTCACTCATTCATTCAAAGAGCAGCTCCAGTTCATAGGTGACACTACCGAAACCGTGGTGCTTACGTTGCTCTGACTGCGCATTGTATTCCAGGAAGGATGTGCATACGGTCCGCTGC
>RZYP01000014.1 GCA_009930275.1 Negativicutes bacterium | reverse complement strand
AGTCCGATCCGGGTCGCCATTTGCCTCGGTAGCTCAGTCGGTAGAGCAACGGACTGAAAATCCGTGTGTCGACAGTTCGATTCTGTCCTGAGGCACCATTTTTTCAGCAAGCACTCACAGTATACTGTGGGTGTTTTTTATTTTGAATATGTGAAATAAATGTAAAATAAAAATAGTGCTGATTCGGCGAAAAGCTGAAACGGCACTATTTTTGCGTGTTGCGGGAAATGTTTCCAAAAATATTACAATTTAGCCGGTATTGTTAAACATAGTGATAAGTGGTAAAATAACCTTACCTAAATAGTAGAGATTAAATTTATCAGGAGGCGAAGAAATGAACGTAAAATTACAAGATAAATATCAATTATATATTAACGGGGAATGGCACGATGCATCCGATGGTGCAACTCTTAAGACCTATAACCCTGCTACGGGAGAACTTTTGGCGGAGATTGCCGATGCTTCTGAAAAGGATGTCGATGAGGCTGTCAGAGCAGCGCACAAAGCCTTTCAGACCTGGAGCAAGACAACGGTTACCCAAAGGGCTGCCGTCTTAAACAAAATCGCCGATATCATCGATGCGAATAGAGATTTTCTGGCGAGAGTCGAAACGATGGATAATGGCAAGCCGATCAG
This sequence comes from Negativicutes bacterium, assembly GCA_009930275.1. The sequence continues at coordinate 36,406 of RZYP01000014.1, read as the reverse complement.
GGAAACGACTTATGCGGATATTCCTTTGGCGGCGGATCATTTCCGTTATTTTGCCGGCGTCATTCGCGGCGAAGAAGGCAGCTCCACAATGATTGACGAAAATACGCTCAGCATCATTTTGCGAGAACCGCTCGGCGTAGTTGGACAGATTATTCCTTGGAATTTCCCGTTCCTTATGGCGGCTTGGAAGCTCGCACCTGTTTTGGCGGCTGGTGATGTCAGCGTCCTCAAGCCTTCCAGCAGCACTTCCTTGAGTGTCCTCGAATTAATGAAACTGATCGGGGAGGTTGTGCCTAAGGGCGTAGTCAACGTAATCACGGGTAAAGGCTCCAAGAGCGGCGAGTTCCTGCAGCACCACACTGGCTTGGACAAACTGGCGTTTACAGGTTCAACGGAGGTCGGCAGGGAAATCGGCATTTCGGCGGCGCAGATGATTATCCCGTCGACTTTGGAACTAGGCGGCAAGTCTGCCAATGTATTCTTTAAGGATGCGGATATGAAGCTGGCACTGGAAGGCATTCAGCTCGGCATTCTCTTTAACCAAGGGCAGGTGTGTTCTGCGGGTTCGAGAATATTTGTTGAAGAGTCCTTCTACGATGAGTTCATGGCGCATGTGATCCCGGCTTTCCAAAATTTAAAAGTTGGCAATCCACTCGACATGAATACGCAGATGGGGTCGCAGGTTGACGAACGTCAATTGAACAAGATTTTAAGTTATGTTGAAATCGGCAAACAAGAGGGTGCGAAGGTTGCTGTTGGCGGCGCCAGGTTCACAGAGGGCGAAGCGGCTAAAGGAGCATTTATGCAGCCGACGTTGCTGGTCGATGTGACTAATGATATGCGCGTTGCCCAGGAAGAAATCTTCGGACCGGTCGGCGTGGTTATTAAGTTCAAGGATGAGGACGAACTTTTGGCAATGGCCAATGACAGCGAGTATGGCTTGGCCGGCGGTGTCTTTACCAAAGACATCAACAAAGCTATCAGGGTTGCCAGAGGCATCAGAACAGGTCGTGTCTGGGTAAATACCTACAACAGTTTCCCGGCTGGCACACCATTCGGCGGTTACAAAGAATCCGGCATTGGTAGAGAGACCCACAAGGTTATTCTTGACCACTATACTCAAATGAAGAATATTATTATCAACCTTGCTGAAAAACCAGGCGGTTTCTACGTAAAATAAGGTTAAAAAGTATAAAATAAATGAGCTTGAATCGGAAAACGATTCAAGCTCATTTTATTTTGCTGTTACTAAAAGAAGTTAAATATTATTTCTGCGAGTTTCCGATAAAATTAAAAGTGCCCTTTGGCTGTTCCCCATCAGTCCAATCACGGTTGATGCCTTCAGTAGATTTAGAAGTTAAGTAACGAATATCTAATTGCGGTTTACGGTAATTTCCCCAAGAACCATAAATTTCACCATAATTTAAGGTTTGGTTGGCTTTGATTTTCAGTGCAGTGAAATTATCACGGGCGTCGGTAAAAGCTGGCTCGAAGTCACTATATGCACCAGTGTTGCCATATTGAAAAACATTATAATTGCCGCTGTTGTCAGCCGAGCCGCTGCCGATAATTTCATAATAACCAGGAGATGAGTAGCGTGTAGCAGACGTCATCCAGGCGACAGAGCCAACAAGGTCACTCACATCTTCACCATGACTGTTGAAGACGCGTCCGGTTTGTGCTGGTATTTGTTGCCCCTGCCAGTATTCAGTGTGGTCGGCCACATAAGTGAAATCTGCTTTAGTAATTTCTAAAGCGGTTGTGCCGGAAATATTATAATTTTTGAAAACATCGCCAGTGAGTTCTACTTTCAACTTGTCTGAATGGGTGCCAACGTTTGTAGTACGTTCAGCTTCATTGCTTAGCGTATAGTCAGCTGAAGTTGCTGAATCCCAAGCTGTTAAACCATTAAAAATTGGATTATTATAGCTGCCGGTGGCGTTGTCTCGGCCATATTCGCGCGTGCCGGTGTAAGCATAGGTCAGGTCCTTCTTGTTAATTGTAAACTTATCAGTGTGTGTAATATCATAGTTTTTGTTTAAATTAGCGACAGTTGTAGTATTCAGGACTTTGTTGTTAGGTATTTGCGAGCCTTCCGTGCCATAGACGCCGGCATTGGAACGTTCATCAAGACCTTCGACAACGGTTGTAGAATTTTGCAGCAAAGTATTGTCCCAGGTCATCAAACCGGTTGTATTGTCAGCGGTACCCGTATTGGAAGTGTAAGTAAAACCGGTGGTCGGATTAGCGCTGCCGTATGTCTTGCTGCCTTCGGTGTTGACGGTTAACTGCCGTTTGTTGATGGTTAAAGTATCATCAAAAGTGATGTTGTAGTTGGTAGACAAATCGGAGTATTCAGTGCCTGCCTTATTGGCAAAATCAGTATTCAAGGCTTGCGTGCCGTTAGCATCTTTAGTGCCATATTTGCCTGCATCGCTCTGGGTTGTGATGCCTGTCGTTGTATCTTTGCTGAAAGTGTCGGTATTCGCAAGATAAGTATCGTAAGCCAGCTTGTCGAAATCAGTCAAACCTTTGTTTAAATAAGAGTAGTTGATCTTATCGTTGCCTTGACCGTAAATTCTGTTGCCTTCCGTAATTATCTGCAAGGAGGCTTTATTAATGGTAAATTTGTCGGCATAAGTAATATCATAATTATTGGTAATCGCATTTTGATTAAGGGTGGTGTGCAGTACTTCGGTGTTAGGAGACTGCGTGCCTTTGGTGCCATAGACGCCTGCATTGGACTCATTCGTGATACTGCTGTCAACGGTTGAGGAAGCACCGCTGAAGATGTTGCTGTCCCAACTCATCAGTCCACTGTTAGCGGTACCGGTATCGGTGGTATAGGTGAAGCCTGTGGTGGGATTGACGGAACCATAGGTCTTGCTGCCTTCAGTGTTTACCGTCAACTGTCGTTTGTTGATAGTGAACTTGTCAGTGTAGGTAATATCATAATTATTAGCAATATTGGCGGCAACCGAAGTGTTCAAAACCTTGCTGCCATTTGTTGCTTGCGTACCATATTCACCTGCTCCCGTTTGCTGCGAGGTGCCACCGCCAACTGTAGTGCTGCTGCCATTCTGTAATGAAGCATTGTCCCAGTTCATCAGGCCTGTAGTGTTGTCAGCCGTGCCGGTATTAGTGGTATACGTAAATCCGGTTGTCGGATTAATATTACCATAAACTTTGCTGCCTTCGGTGTTGAGTTCAAGAGCACGTTTGTTGATGGTTAAAGTATCGGCGAATTTAATGTTGTAATTATTAGCTATATTGTTGTATTCTGTTGAACCGGTATTTTGTATTGTTGTGTTAATTGCCTTTTGGCCGTCACCATTTTGAGTACCGTAAACACCTGCATCGCTGGTAGAAGTGATACGGCTATCAGGCGAACTGGTATAAGTGGTATTATTCTTGAGATAGGTATCATGGTCGTCAGTGTCAAAATCTTTTAACCCGTTATAAGTGTAACCATAAGCAATGTCATCATTATTTTGACCATATATTTTGGAGCCGTTTGTCAAAATAGTTAAATCTATCGGTTTTATTTTTAAACTATGGTTGCCATTTTTGACAAGATAATCATATTTATAAGCAGAATTGAGTATCTGATTATTGGTAGCAGAAGGATCAAAGACAACCGTGCGATTGTCGGTGCCTTCTGTTTTGGTAAACAAGGTGGCAATGTTGATAATGCTGCCCGTATACTCGGTGCCGGTTTTTAAGTCATAGACGGTAACGTTGCCTGACCCATCACGTTTAACAAAGGTTGTTGCATCAATTTTATTAAGCATGTTTTCCGGCAAACCTTCAACCAGATTTAATAAGGTCTGCAATACGGTTTTGTTAAGGACTGTGTTCGAATTATCCCTGCCATTGCTGGCATAACCGTTGGCATTGACTGCCCATTTGCCATCGCTGGCTGTTGAACCGTAAATGATACTGTCACTTGTTGACATGTTGTCGCCATAGTTACGTTCGCCGTTAATGGTGACATTTAAATCAATAGGTTTCAACGTCATCGTGCTATTGTCAATAGCGGCTGCCGTAGTGCCGAAAGTATTCTGAGCGGTATTGGTTTTTAGAGTCGTATTAGCATTTTCTGCTTTCCACACCAGGTTGTAGTTTTTGCTTAGATCGGCAGAGTTAAATGCGGGGTTGGGCCCAAATGACGTCACATCATAACTGGTCACTTTGCCGGTACTATCCACGATAACATGGGTTTTATTATCAATTGTTATGACTGAGCCGCCATCGGCGTTTCCTTTGATAGAATATGTAAGACCGCTTTTGTTAAGAAAGGCTGTAACATCATTAGCGGTCATCCCGACTAACTTGTTTTGGTCCCATGCCTTCAGATAGCCTTCGGTACTGGTATATGATCCATCGGTTCCAACGGCATCATCAACTCCGACCAAAGTGAAATTGTATTCGCCGTTGCTGTCAAGATTTGTCTTGCCATAATCGCGAACACCATCGACGGTGTAGTAGAGATCGGCTTTGCCAATGGTTTCCTGACCAGTATAACTAATGTTATAGTTTTTGTGGTCAGCTTCGAGTCCGCCTAAGGAACCTGAGGTAAAACCGTAATTTCCTGCATCTGTCTGGAGAGTATCCTTTTTGCCGTTGGCAATATCTTCATAGACAAAGCTATTGCCCTTGGTTGAATTTTTCATCATGGTCACGAGACCGGATATAACGTCTTTCGTTTGGCCAGTTGTTAAGATGCCCTCGCCGTCTACAAAGCCATTAATTGTAACTAGATATTTTCCTTCTGCAGTGGCTTTGCCGGCGATTGTTTCACCGTTTGCTAAAGCAACTACTTCGTAATAATAACCATCTGGGTAAGATATCAAATCATTTGTATCCGTTACCTTGTAGTAATTGCTGCCAACTTGGACATAGTAACCCGTCAAAGCGTGGTTACCATAAGTTTTATTGCCTGTTACTGTGACGGTCATGTTCTTCGGTAAAATAACGATTTGTGCTTTTGGATCAATTTGGTAAGCGTGCTGAGGAGACCAAATAGAAGAGCGGTCATAACGATATTGACTGGAACCAGGATGTTCGCCTGATTCTGTATAGCCATCAGTCCAGACATTTTTGCCGGCAGCATCATTAAAGTCAGCTCTGCCATACAGATGATCCACGTCTTGCGTAACCAAATTATGCGTAGTGCCGTCATATTCAAAAACGCGGTCCAGACCGGTGTTATTTAGGTAAGCCTGTAAAAGCGGCAGAGAGCTGTTTTCATAAATTAACCAGTTATCACCTTGGTTGCTGGAGACCATTCTTTTATAAATAGTAATATCAGCTTCGCCGTCAGATTTAAAAGTGTTAGTTCCGTTGCCATCAGTAGTTAAGGTATAAGTTTTACCATTTTCCAAACTCTTAAATTTATCTGTAGTTCCTTCTACAGGCTGTAATATTGCCACATGATTGCCGTTGGCTGCCAAAGTGAACAGACCTTCGTCTGGAGTGAAATATCGAACAGTTGCATTTGAAACTGCAGCATCAACATCTACTTGAATGGTTGTATAAACGTACAAACCGCCTTGAGTAGTATCTTGAATAACGCCAATCCAATTGGTGTTATTCGTAGCATTGTCACCGAGCGATTTAACATTGGTGCCTTGCCGCATCAGTTTAATGTCTTGGCCTTCGCTTTTGATATTCGAGGCCACTGTTCCGCTGATTTGATTACCGACAGCTTTTGTTTGACCAGAAAATTCTTTGCCTGTACTGGCATCAGTGCCTGTGACGTAAAAAGAATTTTTTAACGTGCCGCCTGACATTGTTCCCACCAGACCGCCGCTGCTTGCGGCGGTACCGGTTACTGTGCCGGCGTTATACGTGGTATCAATCATACCATTTGTCATATTGCCAACAAGACCGCCGGTATTTTCTGTGCCTGTTACATTGGCATCCAGGTAACCCATGCGATTCATATAATAACGATCTTCAGTGGGCACGTAATTGGTGTTATTAGTTGAGTTATCAGGGTTAACGATACTTCCGTCTGCCAGCACATAATAGCCTTTGGCGCCTTGAGTATCACTTTTTCCGACAGTACCGTTTTCCAGTGTGGGAATAAAATAATAATAGGTTGGATTGCCTGAACTGTCTACAGAATAGAAACTATAGTAGCGAACATCTTCTTCTGTTACATTGCTGCTGCTGGTTATATTTTTCACGGCATCAGGTAAGCCACTCGCAAATGTTTCACGAATTACCGTATTGTTATCGGCGTTATAGGCATTAGTAATCAAGCTGGACGAACCTGTCATTTGGCCGACCAATCCGCCTGTGTTGGCGGTGCCTGTAACGTTACCCGCATTATATGCTTTGTCAATAGTGGTGTTTTCTGCCAACCCGACTAAACCTCCGGTATTTTGACCAGTACCGGTTATTTTGCCTGAATTACTTTGGTTATGACTGTCAGCATAATAAGCTTTGATGGCAGACAAGTCAGCATTTAACGCTGCCAAATTACCGCTTAAAGTAGAAGATTCATTAGTATTATAAACCGTATCAAAAGAGGCATTGGTAGCTTCGCCTGCGATACCACCTGTATTGTCGATGCCGCTGACTTGTCCCTTGTTATAGGAATTTGCCAGTGTTTTTGTATTAGTCGGCATAGTATCGTTATTCACATTGCCAACTAACCCACCAGTGCTTTTTTCACCATAAATGTTACCAGCGTTGATTACGCTGCTTACATTAGAATTGTCCAAATGACCAACAATGCCGCCTAAATTTGAGATATTAACACTGCCGTCATCATTTTTGCCAGTGACAGAAGCACTATTGTAAGCTGAATTAATGTTACTGGCATCGGTTGCAAGGCCAACCAGACCGCCTATATTGGCTGATCCTGCAGTAGTGCTGGTAACTGAGCCGCCGTAGGTTGCGGAACTGCTGACAGTGGTTCCTTTCATTTGCCCGACTAAAGCCCCGACATTGCTTTGCCCTTCAATGACGGCATTGTTCAAAATGACGCGCCTGAGAGAAGAGCCGTCAGTTACACCGAACAAACCTACATTATCTTCGTCGGTACGCTTAATGGTCAAATTGCTGATGCCGTGGACTGCGTCACCGTCATAACCGTCAAAAGAACCCTTAAATGCTTTGCCGGTATCTGCATCTCCGATTGGATTAAAGCCTTTATTATCATTCCATTTGGAAGAATCAATGCTTTTTGCTGGTTGATTGATTGCTGTGGTATTTAAAGCATTAAATTGGGTCAGCGCTGTAGCTAAAGCAGGCTTTGCGGCATTGGCACCTGTTGCAAAGGTATTCATCGCCGTGTTGACTGTTTGGGCTGAGGTGTAGGTTGATTGCGCATCCTTTACCGAACTAGCCAAACCCAAAAGCTGAGTTTGTGTATCTGAAGGAATCGTAACAGGGTTATTGGAAGCATCAACGCCGGTAACTGTACTACCCGTTATGGTATAGGTAATCCCGCCTTGAACCGTGGTAACCGTGGATGCGGTAATATTGTACATTTCACCGTTGGTAGTGACACTATTACCGCTAATGCTGTAAGTGTTGCCGGCAGTATTCACGGTATTGCCGCTGATTGTTGTGCCATCACTGTTACGAATAATAACATTGCCTGTCGCATCGCGGTTATAGACTGAACTTGTGATGGAACCATCGGTAGCCAGAGTATAGGTAGAGTCAGATGTTGTACTGCCATTATAATTGTACGTGCCGTCAGAAATTGTACTGCCGGTATTTGTAATTGTTTTGCCAGCAATAACTTTGGTCGTGGCATCGGTGAAAGTACCGCCATCAGAAGTTGACACCGCGACAATATTACCATTTTTATCAGAACGGTATAAGATGCCGTTCGTTTGGTCATAAAAGGCTGCAGTATCGCCTGTGGCATTGATGTCTTTGCCAAGAGCATATTTGCCGTTTAAGTTGCCGGTATTAGCGTCGCTGATATCCTGCAGCTGTGCAATATTGTTTACTAACATATAAGCGTCAGCATTTACAGCAGCAACCGATCTGGCTGTTTGTGTTGCCTGCGCATAAGTTTGTCCTGCATCAGCGCTGATAAGCTTGCCTGTTGTTGCATTTGAAGTATATTGGCCGGAGAAATTTTGCTCTTTAGTGTAATCCTTTTTTGAGTATTGAACGCCATCTTGTGTCGTGGCTATTTCCTTAATTTCAGGATTATAATAGATGGCAAGTGTACTGGTATTAATTACCGGGTTGCCGTTCATAGTTACAGTACCGTAATCATCAGCGTTGGCATCTGATCTAAGGAGCACACGGGAACGTGAAGTGCTGGTACTGTCAGCTACGGAGTATTCTTCTACACCGAGAGTGTTTTCGGTTGTGACCGTAGTCTGGTCCACCGCCTGCAGAGTTGTGCCGGCATTTATATTGACATTGCCATTGGCGATAAGTCTGATTTCATCATTGAAAACACCAAGACCAATAGCATAATCAGAAGGAAGGCTCAGGACGGAGGTATTGGCGATTATGGCACCGATGCCCGCTTTAATTGTAGAATTGGTAACGTCAATGTTGCCTTGCGCTATGCCATTTTCGGCGAATCCGGGGAAAGATGTAGCGGTTTCATCAGCAAGTTTGGCCGTTGACGCTACAAAGCCACCAACATTTACTTTAGCGCCGCTGAACAATACACCATTAGGATTGATCAGGACAACATTACCTGTGGCATTAAGTTTGCCATATATTTCTGACAAATTATTACTGACAACGTTATTTACCAAGACATCAGACGATTGATGCTGGGTTATATTCACAGTTGAATTGGAGCCAATATTGAATTTTTCCCAATTGATTAAAGCGTAAGGGGTGGTTGCCCCTTGATTAATGTTCATTAGCCCCGTGGAAGGGTTGGTAATTGTTGCGTTGCCTACTATAACCGTTCCGTCTGTAGGTAGTTCATTGATGCCAGGAACGGCAAAGGTAGTGGAAACAGAACCTAAGTAAAGACTTGTGCCGATTAACAATGATAATGTCACACGCAGGGCTAATTTATTGCGTTTTTTAGCTATTTGCATAATCTGTTGCTCCTTTCATCACAATTGTTTGACAATGCGGAACCACCAAGTATTATTAGTGTGTTCGTTGTCAGTTTCGGACCAATGATCGCCTATTGGTGTCGCCCAGTCCAGACGAGCATAGAGATCGCGCGATTCATTCCAAATAATACTAAGTCCTGCACCGGCAAGGTCACGATAATTGTCATCGCTGTTGGGTAAGGGGTCTTTGCTATAACGTATTCTTGCTGCGTCAATAAAAGCGGCAAGCTGCAATTTTGGCTGGTCTGTCGTATAGGTGAATTCCAAAGTGCCTAAGAGCCCGCTGTCACCGCTTAATTCACCTTGGGAGAAGGCTCTTACACCATTAGGCCCGGTACCATAAAAATCTTCTGAAGAATCAAGATTGTTGTAGGCATATTGACCGATGACAGCCAGTGTAGCATTCCAACGTTCGTCGAGGCGTCGGATAAAGGATGTACTGAGATAAGTCTTGTTGAACCAGCCCGCTGTATCCAGAAGGTCTGTGGCTTGGGCTATATCTGAATCCATATACATTTTCCCGGTTGTATGGGTCAAACCATAGGTAAAAGATGAATTTTCGCCGCGCAAATAACCATGGAAACCTAAATCTATCGCATCTGATGATTTGCCGCTATTCCAAACACCGTTGAACATCTTATCAGTTAATTGACGATTACGGTAAACGACATCATAAAAGGAACTTTGCATTAGAGAACGATACATTGGTACGGTGAAACCTAGCTCAAAAGTATCTGCGTAACCATCGGCGTTCATATAAGTAAACTTGTCTCCCAACCCATAATTCATGCGCGAATAAGCAATGTGTGAGTTAGCACCGTCACGGCCGAGAGGCAAAGAATACTGGACACTGTAGTTATCCATATCATGTGTACTTGTCAGGTAATTAAGCTGTAATTGATCACCAACATGAGAAATATTATTATAGTGGTAATTGCCACCAAAACGCCATTTGCCAGTTGAAGTACTGCCATAATTGTCAGAGGAAATATAACCGCCTTCTTTTTCCAGCGTTGTAACATCCAGATGAATATTAGCAGTGCCTGGCAGTTTACCGGGTTCTAAAGATGCGCGGGCAATAATGCCCGGAATATCATTAAGTACTAGGAGTGTTTTATCAAGTGTTTTAGAAGTTATGATCTGACCGGGGCGTATTTCATATGTGTAGCCAAGAACCCGCTGGTCGGTCAGTTCTGATTTGTTGGTCAATAGGATATCGCCGAAACGACCTAAAATGACATTAAACCTTAATGTCGCTGAATCATCAAATTTCTGCTCCGGAATATAGACTATCGCCGTCATATAACCTTGGTCGCGCAGATGATTGGTAGCAGCAAGTGCCAGTTCCTGCATATCATCAAAAGATAATTTTTTGTTCAATTTGTCAGTAGTAAGAAAATCCAGTTCTTTTTGTACATCCGTCTCTTGACATACAAAATGAATTTTTTTCGCTATAATACGACCGGTTTGTACAGAAGAAGCAGGTGTTTGCATATTGATATCAATTTGTGGTTTAGCCGGTCTGGGCATGATATGTCTTTCCGGTTCAAGTTCGCTAAGCAGCGAACCGGCTGATGGAATTACCGTTGTTGGTATGTCGGCATAAGCAGTTGAAGGCATGATGCCAATTATTAAGGCAAACATGCAGGAACTAAATTTGATACTTTTTCCCATTAAATTGATCCTCCTTAGATAAGTAAGCACGAAAAAGTAATAACAGTATTGGATAATGATTTTCATAATACAATAATTACTTATATCATATTCGACTCCATTTAACATTAGACGTAGTGTATAAATAATATTGATAATTTTATACATATTGAACAAATCATGGAGAAAAGACACTTTAACACTATGATTATCTGCAAAGAATTGATATAATTATTAATTAATTATAGTTTTCTGGTATTTCGTAATTACCAATCAATTTATTAATTTGATGAATTGATTTATTAACGAGAAAATAAGAGGAATTTTATGATCAGAAACAATTATGAGAATAATTATGAAGAGTGGTACGCGCCCATTAATGGGAATAACAAACATAAGGCATGTTTATATATAGCAAAAGACTTGCCGAATCATATTACGTGGCGTTTTGATTTTAAGACTATGAATGTGCTGGAAGTTAGCCCAGCGGTCAAGAATATTCTAGGTTATGATCAAGCTGAAATTATTCAGATGCCAATTGAGCAACTTATTACGTCTGATTCTTATAATCAAATAATGGAAAAAATGCCTATATGGCTTAATGCTTTGGGAACAGGCTTTTCGCAAGGCATTCATCTTGTTGGAGATATAGAGCAACTCTGCAAAGATGGTAGAACGATTTGGGTTGAGCTAACGGTTTATTTATTTAGGCGAAACGACAATTTTCTTGAAGCAATTGGTGTTAGTCGTGAAATTCGTGCCAAAGAAAGCTTGGCAATCGTATGCCGAAAATTAGCGGAACGAGAGAAATTTTTGCAAGCAGCGTGGGATACAACGCCCTGTTTTTTGACTTGTGTTGATGTTAACGGTAATTACCTCTTGGCCAATAAGCGTTTTACAGATTTTTGGGGTATTAACCATAGTGAGATAGTCGGTAAAAATTATTTGGATGTTTTGGCAGCAGAGCTGAAAGAAAAACATAGAAAAATTTTTCAGGAATGTTTGAAAGGGCAGACAGTAGAATTTTTGGATAAATGCCGACCGGTAAATGTAGACAAAGATTGTTGGTCATATGGAATTTATTCTCCGGTATTTTCCAATACAGGAGCCGTTGAAAAAGTTCTTGTTGCAATCATGGATATTACTGATCAATATGAGATGAAACAGCAGCTTGTAGAAGCCGAAAAAGCAGGACATACCGGCAGTTGGAAATTTAATTTGATTACTAAAAAATTTACATGTTCAGAAGGCACACTTGAACTTTATGGTATTCAGAGAAAAGATATTGAGAAAGATTCCTATAACGCTTTATATTTGCGGGCAGATGCTGTTGATGTTGCAAGGTTAAAAATGAGGTTCAGAAATATCGTTGCCGATGGGAAGCAATTTAACGAAGAAGTCAAGATTCAATTATCAAAGATGGAAAAGCGTTTGGTTAAGGTAAATTGTTCGATAATTGCTGATGCAGCAGGCCATCCAAAAGAACTTTTGGGTCGTGTTGAAGATATTACTAAGCAACGAGTTTTGGAAGACCTTGAAAAAGATATGATGTACCGAATTAAGGATTTTTTAAAGGCAATGCCAGGAGCAGGGATGCTTTTGGATATCAATGGTAAAGTAATAGAGGTGTTTGATGACAATCACCTTTTAACTAGAAATGCCATAGAAAATTGGCATGGGCATAGTCTTTACGATTTATTGCCAGCTGTTACTGCTAAAGGTTTAGTTGACAAGACAGTTGCTGCTGTTGAAAATGATATGATGCAATTTTATGAATGCGAAATAGAAGTTGAAACGGGTCGACGAATTTTTAATGTACGTGTTTCTCCTCTAAACTATAGAAGTGACGAAATTCCGACTGTTGCTTGTTATATGACGGATATAACCGAACAAAGAAAAGCTAAACGGCTTTTGGATCCGGAATATATAAAAAAGAGACAGCAAAACCTACTTAACGAAATAATTGAAGGAAAGCTGAAACCATCTAAAGAATTACTAGACCAAACCTGGCAGGCCAAACTAAATCTTACGCACGATTTTTCATGTTATTTAATCGTTTTTGAAAGTAGTAAAAAAACTGGTATTTGCTGTGCTAATAAGAAAAATGCGAAAGAAAAAAAAATAAATAAGTTTCTGCAACGCATTGCTGAAGAACCAGGCGTCATAGCGTGGGAAAGCAAGGATGGACTTGCCATATTAGATCCTGTAGTTTATGGAACTAATGATCAAAGTGCGGAAATGAAGCAAGCTGACTATTGGTGTGAATTAGTAGAAGAATATATGCCATCTATTGAGTATAATATTGGCATTGCTGAATTTCATGCTTCTACTTTCTGGTGCTTGGCTAAAGTATATGAACAAGCTTTAACTGCTGTTAATTTAGGAGCAAAAATTTACCCGAATAAGCTTGTTTATCATTATCTGGATATTGGAGTTTTCCAATTTTTCCCAGCAATGCTAAATAGAGGATATATGGATGATTTTGTCAGGAGAACCTTGGGTAGATTGGAAGAGTATGATCAGCAACATGGAACCGATTTGGTAAAAACTCTGGGTCAAATTCTCAAAACGGATAATATTAATGAAGTTGCCAAGAAGCTTTTTGTTCACCGTCAAACTGTTTTGTTTCGCAAAAAGCGTATTGAAAATATATTGAATATCTCCCTTGATGATTTTGAAACCAGGCTTGCATTAATTATGGCCCTGAAATTTAAGATGGCTTTTAAGGAAGGTAATTAAAAAGCAGCGTGGAAAAATTCCACGCTGCTTTTTTCAATATGCATATTTTGAATTTGATATTTGTTTTATTCAGTTATAAAGAACGATTTTGGCTTACCGCAGATTGGACAGACATAGTCATCCGGCAGGTCTTCAAAGGGAGTGGCACCGTCATAAACGTAATGGCAGACGGAACAGAAATAAGTTTTCTTTGCCGGCTGGGGTGCGGTTAGTTCTAAGGAGCCGCCGGCTTTTAATGTGCGGTAATCAGCGTAAGTCATAGGTTTGCCGCTTTCAAGCTTTTCGGCTTCAGCTACTTTGCAGACGAAAAGATAATGAGTGCCAAGATCAATGACTGAGGAGACGTCAACGCTCATAAAAGCGAGCATATCCTTAGTGAAGTATGGGTTACCATTGTTGTCAATTTCGCATTTTACGCCGGCAAATTTATCACATTCGCGTCCGCTGCGTAAACCAAAATTTTTGATCATTTCCAAAGGGCAGGTTTGGGCAATAATGGAAATGGAGAAGTTCCATTTTTTGAGAATCATCTCGGTTGTCAGGTTTGATTTTTGCATGGTTACCGTCATACAGCAGGGTTCGGAGGTTGTCTGAATAGCTGTGTTGATTATGCAGGCGTTCTTCCTGCCATCCAGCTCAACAGCGGCGATGAATAGGCCGTAGGTAAGATTAAACATTGCACTTGTATCCATTTTTAGGGCTCCTTTCGGATTCAGATTCTGAAACTTGCACTGCTGCCACGTGGCCCAGGCGTTATTTCCAGTCTGGTGCTGATACGCTCTTTCAATTCGGCAACGTGGGAAATAATTCCGACCAGGCGGCCGCCTTTTTGCAAATCAGTCAGCGTACGGATTGCCATATCAAGAGATTCGGGGTCGAGGCTGCCAAATCCTTCGTCAACCAAAATCGTGTCAAGTCTGATGCCACCGGCATAGGCCTGGACAACGTCAGATAGACCGAGAGCCAGCGAGAGGGAAGCCAGGAATATTTCACCGCCGGAAAGCGTTTTGACCGGACGAGAGATGCCGGTGAAGCTATCCATGACTTCAATACTGAGTCCGCTTTCGCGGCGGGCGTCCGTAACTTCATCCAGGCGGGAAAGATTGTAACGACCGCGGCTCATATGTGTTAAGCGCATATTGGCTGCTTGCAGGACATCATCAAGGATTGACTGCAGCACAAAGCCAGAGAAGGTCAGGCGTCTGGCGTTATTGCCTTGCGCGCATTGTGCCAGGCTGCTGGTGTTTTTGTAAATTTCTTCCAGCGTTTTACTGCGCTCTTCCAGTTTTTCCAGTTTAGCCAAAAGATCAGTTACCTGCTTAATGTCTTTGGCCAGCACAGCTAAACGGTTACTGAGCTCTTGCTGCATTTCAGCAGCTTTGTTCTCAGCGGCGGCAAATTCAGTCAGGTTTGGCAACTCTTTGCCGTCAATTGCTGATTGGGCTCTGCTCAATCTGTCTTTGGCAGCTACCAGACGCTGTTCGTAACTAGAAACTTCCTGCTTCAGGCTGGTTTGTTCCGCTACTGGTCGGCGTGCAGCCAAGAAGGCGGATTGATCGGTAAAACCATTGTCGCCAAGACGATTTTTGTATTCTTCGCGACTTTCTTGAAAAGCGGTTTCGGCTTCCGCTAAATATTTTCCTGCACTTGCGGCATCGGCTGCTGTACGGGTCAGTAGTAACTGTAGCTCATTATGCTCTTTTTGCAAGGTTTGCAAAGTATGTTGCTTGTTTTCCATTGTTTGCAGGAATTTCAGTAATTCTTCTTTGGTACTGAAAGAACAGGAGCTACATTCTTGTTGCAAAGCCACTAGTTGTTCTTGCTGTTCTTTAAGTTGTGCTTCGACTGCTTTGTAGGTGCCGCTGACAGCAATTACAGCTTGCTGCGCGGTAGACAGATTTTTCTCGCTGGCTTCCATATTTACTTCTGCTAAGGCTTCGCTGGCTGCCGGCAGGGGATGATTAGTTGAACCGCAGACAGGACAAGGCATACCTTCGTGTAAATTAATAGCCAGATGGCTGGCAAGGGACTTTATTTGTAAATCCTGCAGTTTTTTCAATTCTTCTTTTGCTGCTGTTTCTGCTTCTTGTGTTTGTTTTAATTCTTGCTCGCAAACGGATAACTTCTTTTCAGATTTTTTAATAGCTTCTTCTGTTTTAGCAAATTTATCATAAACAACATTAGCATTTTTGGCTTTTTGGATATCTGTTATGGTTCCAGTCAGCAGTTCTTGCAGGGTGTCAGCTATGTTTGATATAGCCGCTGGTAGAACTGCGCCCAGCCTTTCTTGCAATAAGCCGGTTTTTTCTTGAGCCGCAGTGAGGAAAGCCTGTTTCTTCGTATTTTGTTCAGTGGCTTCAGTCTGTTTCTGATAGGCTTTCTGGCAGGCAAAATGATAGGGTTCAACTAAAGAAGCGCGTTCCGCATTTTCCAAAATAGTTCTTTTGTTCTTAATCTCTTCTGCCTGTCCTGCCAGAATTGCATGCGCTTTCGTCGCTGTTTCCGCCTCGGCAAAAGCTGTTGCTAAAGTCTGGGCTGCTTGGTGGGCAGCTTTGGCTTGTTCAAAAGCTTTTTGGGCAGAGGCTAAATC
The DNA here is from genome assembly GCA_009930275.1 of Negativicutes bacterium. The sequence goes on along the minus strand of RZYP01000014.1, from coordinate 20,365 downwards.
AGTTTCTAAGGTTCTTTGCTCAGATAGATAGTTTTCTTTTTTAGCTAGCAGCGCTTCCTTATTTTCGCAAGCAGCGGTTTCGAGCAGATAGCTGCGTTCTCTTTTCAGATCGTCATATTCGCGCTCGATTTGCTTGCTCTTGTCTGCGAGCAACGCTTCGATCTGTCGGTAAATACCGGTTTTGAACAGTGTTTCCAGAATGCTTTTACGTTCCTTGGATTCAGAAATCAAAAAGCGTCGGAATTCGCCCTGGGGCAGCAGAACTATCTGGCGGAACTGCTCTGCCTTGAAGCCGAGGATATTTTCAATTTGCTTGGTGACGTCATTGGTACCGGAAGCCAGGACATTTCTATCTTCGCCGGCTAATTCATAAAGTGCTGCCGCTGCCGGCAGTTTGCGCACGCCTTCGCCGCGTTGCTTGGCAACTTCCTGCTCGGGAGAGCGGACCACTTGATATTCTTTTTCGCCGGAACGGAAAGTAAAATCGACCTGGGTTTTGGTTGAAGGCGGGGCATAGTCGCTGCGGAGATTTTTGCTTTCTCGCAAATCGCCGCTGGCTGTTCCGTAAAGGGCGAAAGAAATGGCATCAAGAACAGTAGTTTTTCCGGAGCCGGTAGGCCCGTGGATCAAAAAGAAGGTTTTGTCTCCGAGCAGGCTAAAATCTATAACTTGTTCATCGGCATAAGCACCGAAGGCATTCATGATAAGTTTTTGAGGTTTCATGCTAGGACCGCCTTTCTGCCTGCGAGGCTTCGTCAATAGCGGCATTCAAAATTTCCGTTTCGGCCTCCGTCAGGGCGCGATCGTTGACTTGCTCGAAAAAGCTCGTAAAAAGTTCTTTGACGCCGAGCTTCTGGTGGTTGCCCGGCTGGATTTCTTCCGTGCTTATTCGCTGCAGGCGCGAGTATTCCAGGTGCAGAATATTGGGATAGACCTGCTCCAACCTGTATTTAGCATCAAGGATAGGGTGTTCGTCTTCCAAAGTCACCTGCAGATAGTTGTTGACAAGTTCCTGGCGCGGATTGCGCAAAAGGTCGTCGAAGCTGCCGCGCAGGCAGGCCAGGTCGTGTTTAGGCTGAAAACTTACTGTCTCTAAAGAAATGTTGCCTTGGGCATCGAGGTCAACAATATGGACACCTTTTGTTTGTTTTACTTCATTAAAAGAATATTTTAAAAGGGAACCGCTGTACCGGACTTTGTTGTTGCCAGTCTGGCAGGCGTGCAGATGGCCGAGGGCGGTGTAGTTGAAGGCGTCAAAGTTTTCGATGCCGACGGTGCAGGCACCGCCAACCGACAAAGGGCGCTCGCTGTCAGGCGATTCCGTGGCACCGGTTAAAAAGACGTGGGCCAAGGCTACCTTGCGCGCTTCCTGTGGAATCTGGGCGAGCATACTCCTTACCTGCCACTGCAAAGCGGCCTCATGCGTAGGGATATCTTCTTTGGCTATTTCAGCGGTAACAAGGGGCTCGGCATAAGTCAGAGGTGCAAAGTAAACCGGGCCGAAGTCGTCGTAGAGGACAACGGGGGCAGCGTTTTGCGTCACGGGCCCATAGATATAGAGGTTTCGCTCCGCCAGCAGGGATTGACCGAAGGCCAGACGTTCGGGATTGTCGTGATTGCCGACGATAAGGATTACCGGGATATTATGTTTCTTAATAAGACGGGAAAAGATTTCATCCAGCAGGGAAACGGCTTGTGTCGGCGGGACTGCGCGGTCATAGATGTCGCCGGCAATCAGCACGGCGTCGACTTTACTCTCTACTGCCAGGTCGACAAGTTGTGCGAGAACCACGGCTTGTTCCTCCGTCATATGCAGGCCGTGGAATATACGGCCCAGGTGCCAGTCTGAAGTGTGTAAGAAACGCATGGTAGCTCCTTTATTTTTGCGCCAGGCGGCGAATATTTTCCATCATAGCCAAACCGCATTCAAGGCCATGGTCGTGCAGCTTTAATAACTCTTTAGGTTTGCGGTCGAGACGGCCTATGGTAAGGGGCTCGAGCGGACGGATGACAACCGCTTTGCCCTCAAGTTCCAATTCCTCAGCCAGCTCCATTTGCCGGTTGTAGTTCGCGGCGCGATTGCGGATTATCTCAATAAGCTTGGGGTATTTTTTGTACCAGAGCTTCAGCAGCCAGATAGGGTAATTTTCGGTGTTGTAGTAGCCGGGGTTGCGTGTGAGTACGATGACGTTGCGTTCGTAGCCGTCGGCTATCGCCTTTTCTACGGGAATAGGATCGGCGAGGCCGCCGTCCATCAGCTCGTGTCCATCGATGTGGACGATTGGTGCCAGAAAAGGCAGGGAACAGGAGGCGCGCAGAGGCTCGAAGTCATTCCCCATGCTTTTTTTAGTGAACCAGACGACATCGCCAGTATTGCAATCCGTTGCGCCTACATGCAGATGGCAGGGTGACGCGTTGAAAGCATCGTAGTCGAAAGGCAGTAGTTTTTGCGGTATCTCTTTGAGGATAAAGTCAAAACCAAAGAGCGAGCCGTCGCGCAGAAGGTTGCGGATACTGCAGTAACGCGGGTCGTCAACATAGTCGGTAATGATTTTCCTGGTGCGCAGCGGTTGCTTGGAAAGATAGGAAAGAACATTGCAGGCGCCTGCGGAAACACCGGCAGCATAAGGGAATTCGATATTCTCCTGCATGAAGGCTTCAAAGACGCCGGCCGAGAACATGCCACGCATACCGCCGCCTTCCAGAACGAGTCCAATATTATCCAGCATCGTCATATTAAAACTCCTTTTTAAACTTATGCTTCAATTATACAACACAATTGGTTTTTTCTTAAGCGGGCGTAAAAAAACGGTACCATAAAAAGTACCGTTATTTTTTCCGCCTGCTGCGGGAAGTGTAAAAGATGAAAGTTGCCAGGTAAACAAAGGCGCCGACTTGGGTGCGGCTCGAAAACCAGACAGGAAAGAGAAAGACGGCAAGCAGCAAAATCAGCAGACTGGGTAATGCCGCTATGATAAAGGCAGCGGAAAAGCAATGTTCAGCCCAGGCAGTTTTTGTTTTGTGGATGGAAATATTGCCGAAACGGCAGGCAAATATTCCAAACAAATAACCGCTGATGCCATAGAGAAGTTGAGATAAAAAGTTATCAAGCATAGAAACCTCATTATTTTTATTTGCTGTAAATTTACAGGCAGCTTACAAATTGTGCTTCTTTTTGTTCAGCGGAAGCAGGGCAGAAGAAATCCCAGAAAGAATTCCGCTCTTGATTAAAAGTCCGGCAATAATGCTGCCACCGATGGTGCTGACCAGGAACGGCGGGACAAAGAACCAAGCCACAGTGGCCTTGCCCATGACATAGTAGGCAATAGGAAAGGAAACCAGCCCGCCAATCAGACCGGTGCCGACTATCTCGCCGAACATAGCTGATTTAAGGCTGCCGAAGCGAGCGTACATTACCGCGGCCAGGAAGGCACCAATCATGCTGCCCGGGAAAGCAAGCAGTGAGCCGAAGCCCAAAAGATTGCGCAGCAGGGAAATGACAAAGGCGATAGCGACACCGTAGCCTGGACCCAAGAGAACGGCAGCCAGGACATTGATGGCATGCTGAACAGGGAAGCATTTGGAAACGCCTGCCGGAATGTAAAAGATGTGAGCACTGAGTGTGCCGATGGCTATAAGTAAAGCTGCTAAAGTTAATCGTTGAACTGACATATCAAGGACCTCGCTTTCAGATTACCATTATTCTAACACGCGCAAAAATGTACTGCAACCGTAAAGGGAAATGTCAACTTTTGTAGAATGGATAAAAGATAGTCAGTCGATAATAGTAATACATTCAGGGAGGAAACAGATGAAAGCATTAGAAGGCATAAAGGTTATTGATCTTTCCAAGTGGCTGCCGGGACAGTACTGCGGCATGGTGCTCGGTGATTTTGGGGCGGAAGTAATCAAGATAGACGATATAACAGGTGACGTGACCAGACAATTCATCCCGCAAAAGGAAAAGGACATGAGTTACTGGCACCTGGCGCTTAACCGCAATAAGAAGGGTATGGCGCTGGACCTGCGCACAAAAGAAGGCAAGGAAATCCTGCGGCGGCTGCTGCTGACGGCAGACGTTGTGCTTGAAGGTTATAGGCCCGGCTTCATGGCTAAGCTCGGGCTTGACTATGAAAGTATCAAAAGAGAAAATCCCCGCCTTGTTTATTGTTCTATTACGGGTTTCGGACAGACGGGCAAATTTAAGAATAAGCCCGCCCACGACTTGAACATTGTCGGTTTGGCCGGCATAACTTCGCTGGATGATGCTGGCAGCGCCTGCGTGGCTGATGTTCAGGTTTCGGCGATTGGCGGCAGCATGAATGCGGTCAGCGGCATTCTGCTGGCTTTGTTTGCGCGTGAAAAGACGGGCCAAGGGCAATATGTCGATATTTCCCTGTACAATACGGCCTTGAGTATGGAGGCAACGGCGGCAAGCAGCCTGTGGGGATGCAGCGAAACCGGCGCAGAACCCTTCGGACGGATAGCGCATTACTATAATATCTATAGAACAAAAGATGGAAAGTATATGACGGTCGGGACCCTTGAACCAAAATTTTGGCAGGAGCTATGCTCGCTAATCGGCAAAGAAGAGCTGAGCACACGTCAGTTTGATTTTGCCCAAGGCAAGGAAATACAAGAAGAATTGGGCAAAGCTTTTTTGACTAAGACGCAGCATGAGTGGCTGGAACTGATTGGCGACAAAGATTTCTGCGTGACGCCTGTCTGCAGTCTGGAAGAAGCATTGTCGAGCGAACTCACCGAGGAAAGCGCCATGATCGGCTCAAGGGAAGAAGACCTGGGCAAGGTTCAATACTTGCGGCCCGCCATCAGGCTTTCCGCAACGCCGGGTTCGATTGACAGAAGGGCGCCACGCCTCGGCGAGCATAGGGAAGAAATTCTTCTGGGACTGGGGTATGAAGAGAGGGAAATCGATAGGTTAAAAAAGGAACATATTATATGAAGCGTTTGGCAAAGATTACATAGGAGGTGTTAGTCCTTGCGTAAAATATTATTGATAGTTTTGATGGTTTTTAGTTGCGTGCTCGGGTTTCAGCCTTCGGTTGAAGCTGGTTTGATCAGCAAGAATCAGGAAATTTCCATGGGTAAGGACGTTGCCGCCAAGTTAGAAGAGAAGTACGGCGTGGTGCAGGACGAGGAAATGCAGGAACGCGTTAACCGCATTGGGCAGCGTCTGGTAGCTGTCTGCGACCGTAAAGACCTGGATTATTCTTTCAAGGTTCTTAATAATGACGAAGTAAATGCCATGGCTGTACCGGGAGGATTTATCTATGTTTATAAGGGCTTATTGGATTATATGCCTTCTGACGATGAACTTGCCGGCGTTTTAGGGCACGAAATAGGACACATAGTCAAAAGGCATTCTGTGAAACAAGTGGAAAAGCAGATGGCATTGACTCTGTTGACCATTGTTTTGACCAAAGGACAAGGCTTTATTCTGGCTGACGCGGCTATGCAGGCGCTGATGGCAGGCTACAGTCGCTCGGATGAGAGAGAGGCAGACGAACAGGGCTTTGCTTTGACCAATAAAGCCGGCTTTAACCCTTACAGCATGCTGATAACGGTCAGCAAACTGCAGGATTTGGCAGATGCCAAGGGCAACCCTGGTTATGGTTTGTTCGCCACCCATCCGGAACCGGAAATAAGGATTGAGAGAGTCAACAAATCTCTGGCAAAAATGAAGATTACTCCGACCGTAGCTATTGCTGAAGATGGCACGGCTACCGTTCAAGATGGTAATTGGCAGTTTGGGATTACCGAAACCTATAACAGCGACAAGCCGGAATATAGGGCAAAGCTGATGGCAGGGGCTTTATATCTGGCTAAAAAAAGAGGACCAGTCGATGAAACACGTTTTCTGACTGTTGATGACTATTATTTTTCGGATATCTATTATGATGATATTCATGTCTTGCGGGTATACGAGCAGGATATTGGCGGCTACGATTCCATCAGCAGCTACGCGGGAACAGTAGCAGGCAGGCTGCAGGGCTGGGCATTACAACGATAATTTAATAATTAAGCGGTTCTTTATGTTTTGCCCTGCTTTTTCCTGTATTTCTTATGTTATAATAATTTTATTAGATATTAGAATTTTTTCTAAATAATGACTATTTGATTGTGGGGCAGAACGGATGAGAAAAGACGTCCTTAACTTCAAAAAAATAACTGATAGACGTGGCTTTATGCTTGTTGACGGTATGGTGGCTGTATTAATAGTGGCTATTGGCTTGGCTTCACTGGCTTTTATGTACACACAGAGTATTAAGACCAGGGTATCCGGTGAACGACGTCAGGCAGCGGTGCAGCTTGCCGGCCAGGAAATGGAACGGCTGAAAAAATTTGAAGGCGGCACTGAAGCCAGCTTGAAAGCGGCGGTTCTTAATGACGAAGCAGAGTATTTGACGCCGACCTTGATTGGCTTTGGGGAATATGAAATCAAAAGTGAAGTGCTTGACGCCGAAGAGATCGTACCATCTGCAGAAAAGGCCACACGGAAGATTGAAGTTGTAAGGGTAACTGTTAAATGGAATGATCCGCAGGAAAGTGAAATGGTGCTCGAAGGGTATGTCCTTGTAGATAAATGATTATTGGTGGTGAATGGGGTAATGAAAGAAAAGGCAGGCTTTACGCTAATAGAAGTTTTGGTGGGGATGTTGGTGACCATGCTTATAATGGGGGCATTGGTATCACTGTTTTCCAGCTCGGTCAAAGCAGAGTTATCAGGCTTTAAGCAGCAGGAGGTCTATGCCCAGGCACGTGCGGCTGTAAATGATTTAAAAACAACATTGCGTTATGCAAATGCTTCTGCCGTGTTTTATGATATTAGTGGCAACAAGATTTCCGCCCCGACATACGCCAACACTAAAACTGCTGGTAAGGCTACATATACGGCGAAAATTTATAATAGTGCAACCAGCAGCAATGACTCCGTGACAATGACCGTAGAATGGAAAGATAGTGCGAAAAAACAGATTAAGATAACGAAAAAAATAAATACAACAACGCAAGAGGTATATTTCCCTAGTAGCGCCGATAACAGTTCTTTTAAGGGTGACGGCAGTGATTTTCCTCTTACTATAAATGAAACAGATTCTTCGCTGTACCATATTAATCTGCCTTATCAATATGCTTTCGCGGGAAGTGGCAGCAAGTTAGATGCTTTAGTTACTGACGTTTTGAAAGGTGTGGAAGCCGAGGACGACAGCGGTGTGCCGCCAATACTGCTGACCAGCGGCAATTTGACGTTTGGCTCGGCAAACGCAAAGATAAGAACTGATGACGTTGTTACGCTGGTTCTTAATGCTACTAACGTCAATAACTATAACAATGGCAGTCTTGCATCTAGTAAGTCATTTGATGTTCTGACTAATAACGCGAGTATTACCAACCCTTCGGGAAAAATTAACATAGTTGATTCATATAATGGGATGAACATTGAAGAAGCAATTGAAAAATACAGTAGGATAACTAAATACACCTTTGCCTATGATGCTGGTGCTGCCAGAGTAGATTTAAACACTTATCCTTTAAACTTCACGACGAACCAACAGATACAGGCAAATAATGTTTCTTGGGGGTCGGCAACAGGAACGGTCATAAACGTGAAGGGTATAAATGCTATATATGCACAAAATGCTGTTAATATCGGCAGTAATAAAGATGTAAGCATTGCCTTGGCAAGTGGAGAAACTAGCGGGTCTTTAATAATTTATTCTAAGTCGCAGGTAAATCTTTCGAAACTAACAATACCTAAAGAAATAGCAGTTCTTATTTACGCAGGAACAGAAGTCAATATCACAGACTGCAATATTGAAAATTGTATAGTGCTTGCTAAAGGTGGCACATGCACTATTAATGGCTCGGAACTTTACGGCATGCTAGAAAGTGCTGGTTCAGAGTTAAAAGTAGAAGGCAAATGCACGTTTGGCACTTTCAAGGGAGATCCAACTGCAATAGAAGTCTTTGACGATATTTTGCTATGATTTTTATGTTGATCTGTAATAATAGCAAGAGGTGGTGTAGCATGCAGTCAAATAGAGGGTCAGCCGCAATAATATCTGTTGTATTCATGATGTTTCTTCTTATAGTCGGCATCGGTTTCATGCCTTTAATGAATTCTGAGGTGAAGCACGCCAGCATGGATATGGATGAGCAAAAGGCTTGGTATGCGGCCGAGGCAGGAATAAAATACGTCAAAGCGTATTCAGCCGATCCTGCCGCTATTAAGTCTGAAATAGATAAAATTACCAGTCTTTCGTCTGCTGGCAGTGCAAGCACCTATAAGCTGACATTAAAGGACAAGACGGATAATTCTGATGTTACCTCTTCTACGGCAGGATTTCCTGAAACGGATAGAACCTATATAGTTAAGTCCGAAGGAACGGCAAATGAAGTCAAAAAGGCTATCACTGAAGAAATGATTTTTGTAGCTAGCGAAAGTGGCGGCAGCAGTGGCGGCAGCAGCGGCGGCGAAAGTGGCGGCACGGCATTAGAAGGTGTTATGCATGCAGGCGGGACTGTTACTTTCGCAAGTAGTGGCGTTGGAAGCGTTTCCGGCGGTGTTTATGCGACGGATGTAACTTCACCGGATTATTTGAAACTAGCAGACAATAACCAAGTGTATAAGCAAACTGGAGACTACTATAAAAATTTATATACCAAAATTTCCGATGCCTGGTTTATCGATGAGAATGAGGCCAAAAAGGGTAATCAAAAACTGTCGGATAAAAACTGGGAAATATCTGTCCCGGCTGGTGACACCATGTATACCAGCCGGCTGAAAAATGAGCATAAACTAGTTGGTTACGCCGGATCAAGACTTTATATGTACAGCGATACCATGAATTATATTTCTAACATTGTCGGACCAAGCGGTGATGTTGCGCCTTTTGTTATTGTTTGTGAGAATGGCATAAATAAGGGGAGTTTGGGTATTACAGGGAACGTCGTTATAATAGCAAACAGTGCTGTCAAGATAACTAGCTGGGGCATTTACAACGCTAAAACCATGATTTTTTCAAATGACGATATTACTTTATCCGGAATAGATGTCTATAAAGGGTTTATATCCTCAAATCAGAACATAACCTATAATGGTGGAAGCTTTACAGGACAGATGCAAGCTCGTGGTAATATTCAAATTAATTCTGCAGGCACGTTGACATATGACAACACAGTTTTAAAGGCATACGGAATTCCGGAAGGGATTACGACCAATTAAGTTTAATTATTTGAAAGATAGGTAATGGCTACTCTCAAATCTATGGTATAAGGAGGCCGCATTGATGAACAAAGAACCATACGCTTTTCCTGTTACTCGGGAAACTTTTTTGCAGCTTGCTTTATCGCCAAGGCTCAAGCTGTGGGCAGAAGACCGTGAACTGGAAGATTTTATTCTTACCAAAGCGTTTTCATACAAAGTGAATTCGGCAAAGTTTCCTCATGCTAATGGTGGTGTAAAAGTTGCCGTAATTGGTTCGGGACCTGCAGGTCTCGGCTGCAGTGACGTATTAAATCAGTTGGGCTTCAAGGTCACGGTGTTTGAACGTGATGACAGACCAGGAGGCCTTTTAATCTATGGAGTGCCTAACATCAAACTTTCTAAAGAAATATTATTGTCTAAAATAAAAGGACTGGAAGAAGCCGGCGTTGAGTTTCGACTCAATACAGCTGTTGGCTTGGATATCAGTTGGGTAGAAATCAGAGCGCAGTTTGCAGCCGTAGTAATATGCACAGGGAGTACTGAACCACGAGCTTTAAAATTGTCTGGAAATGAATTGAAAGGCATATATTATGCCAAAGATTTTTTGACAGCGGCCACAAGAAGCCTTCTCAATCAAGGACTTGCTCAGGAAACATTTATTAATGCCGAGGGTAAAGACGTCCTGATTATCGGCGGCGGTGATACGGGTACGGATTGCGCGGCAACGGCTTATGCGCAGGGTGCTCGTTCTGTTTTGCAGGTGGAATTGCAGGACTGTGATATGGCTCGTATCAGTCAGTCAGGATTTTGCGAATTGGCTGCAGGGGATTATTCTTTGGAATATAATACGAAAGTCAAGCGGTTGCTTGGCGATGCGAGCGGACATGTGGCAGAGGCTGAAATTTGCGAAGTAGAGTGGTCTCATACTGAAAGCGGCTTACCGAAGTATGATGAGTCGGAGGGTACGGAAAAAATAATCCCTGTACAAATGGTTTTGCTGGCCATGGGCTTTAGCGGTCCGGAGCCAAAAGTGTTTGAAGAATTTGGGGTCAGGAAAACTCCTGTTGGGACTATAGCAACTAACAGCGGGTCTTTTGCTACAGGTGAACCAGGTGTTTTTGCGGCAGGCGACGCCAGAAGGGGCGGCGGCATGGTTGCATGGGCTTTTGATGAAGGCTGGGACGCTGCACTCGAATGCGCCAAATATTTAACAAAAACAAAATAATGATTTTGTCAGACTATCTTACTAATGTAGTTTATTGGTAGGGCAGTCTTTCTAACACTATTTACCCCTTGACCATTAAGCATAGTTCTAATAGTTTGCCAATAATTTATGAACGATACCATAGCAATTGTAAAAATTTAAGATGTCTCGACTACGCTCGACATGACAATACAGTTTGATAAAGGTATTTTTATAACATTAGTATAGACAAGAGGTAAAGAAGTGACGGGCTTGCTGCACATCAGCGACCGACTGCTTGCAGGCGAATTGTCGCGTGTGGAAGCAGCCAAAGGAACTCTTTGCCCCTTGCCGGATATTGTGAATCTTAGAGTAACAGTGAAATCTTGTTTTTGAACCAGACAGCAGGTATAATTACTAAAGATAGGTATAAGGAATTTTTGTGGGAGGTTTTTAAACAATGACAAGTGCGGAAATAGAAGAAAAGTTTCAACATTATATGAATATTTTCAGGAGTGACGCTGAACTGGGCAAGGTTTTGAATCTGGTGACTTTTGAAAACTTATTTAACCCTGATTTCTTGAAGGAAAACAGCAAGTTTACTTCCATGGATGATATGATTTGGCGCAGCGGTTTCGGTATTATGAATTTACTGGAAGTTGAAAATGTCAATCAGGATAAATGGAACGAATATATAGCAGGCAATACGAACTGTTCGACCTGGCATGAATTTGGCAAATTGGCAATGCTTGTCTGGATGAAGGGCAAAATTGAAGAAAATAAGCAAAAAAGCAATTAATATTTAAAATATAATAAAAATATTTTAGCCGGTACCACAATATATTGTGGTACCGGCTTTTGTATTCCACAACATTGTGATATAATGCATGTAAAGGATAACGATTATTAAGAAGAAAACGATTAGAATCTCTTATAGTTGGGACTAAAAAAGGACAAGACAAGCAAAAGCGAACAAATTTTCGTTTTTGCTCTTGCCAAACGCATATGTTCGTGTTAACATACAAATAACGAACAAGTGTTTATGGAAGGCGGCGTAAAAATGAGAAAAATTTTATTAGCGTTGTGCATGAGCATCGCAATATATACGGGGTACAATATGGTAACGATGGAGGCTTCTACCCATTGGCGACACGAGCAGGTAGTGGTTCATGGCGGAGACACCTTGTGGGCTATTGCCGATCGTTGGGCTGAAGACGGCGAAGACATTCGTGCCGTTGTATATCGTATCTGTGAAGTGAATAAACTCGAAAACAACACTTATTTGCTGCCTGGACAGAAGCTTTTGATACCAGTGCGTGCGCATGGTGAATATTTGGCACAAAAATAAAAACATATGGACTTAGTATGAATTATTGCTAAAAACTGCCGCTTGTTGTAGAATTAATGATACTACGACAAGCGGTTTCTTTATTTAATCGCGAAATGAGTTGATGAGATGGATGCTTTACATAAATTGAATATTTATCGGCCAATTTTAACCACCATTGACCGCAGCGAAATGAAAAGGTATGCCGGTATAAGAAATGGACAGCAGTTTCCTGAAAAAATTGTTGATGAGGCCGCGAGTCTTGTTCTGACCTTAAAGTCGCCGCAAACTGTCTGGAGTCTTTATCTTTATGACTGCGAAAAGGGCGTTGTAGGCGCTGATGAGAAGTATATTATTGCGAGTAAAAGCCTGAGGAAACATCTTGCTAACGCCGAACAGGTGATTTTTTTGGCGGCAACAGTGGGCGATATGGTCGAAGAAGCCGCAAGTGCTGCTTTCGCCAGGGGGGAATATGCGCTGGGGCTTTTGATTGATGCGGCAGCGACCGCAGCGGTCGAACAGACTGCCGATGCACTTGAAACGTTACTGGCTGGCAAGTTCCAAGGACAAGGATTGAAAATGACCTTCCGCTTCAGCCCCGGCTACGGTGATTGGGACCTGCGTGAGCAGAAGAAGGTAGTAGCGCTGGCCAATGCGGAAGCGATTGGTATTACCCTGACCGATTCTTTGATGCTGATGCCAAGGAAAAGCATTACGGCGATTATCGGGCTTTGCCCTGATTATATGGAAGAAAAGGCTGCCAAAGGTTGTCAAAATTGTGCAAAACTTGATTGCGAGTTGCGAAGGGATGGATGACGATGATAAAGATTTTTGAAGGTGCAATGGGAACAACGCTGCAGGCACTGGGGATTGCTGATCAGCCGTGTCCGGAATACGCTTCGGTGTCGCATCCGGAGGCGGTTACGGAAATACATAGGCAATATGCCGAGGCCGGTGCCGATATTCTGGAATGCAATACTTTTGGCGCCAATCCTTTGAAGTTGAGCCATTTCGGACTGGTAAAGGAAACTGAGAAAATCAACACAGCCGGCGTAAAAGCGGCGATAGCTGCTTTGCAGCCTGGAATGCAGATTGCCGGCAATATAGGTCCAAGCGGACGTTTGATAGCGCCTTTGGGCGACCTTGGCTTTGAGGAAGCTTGCGAGGCCTATGCCCGTCAGATCAAGGCTTTGGCGGCGGCTGGCGTCGACTATATTTTATTTGAAACAATCATTGATATTCAGGAAATGCGTGCCGGCGTGCTGGCTGCTAAAGCCGTAACCAATCTGCCGATTATCTGCCAGTTGACCTATGATGCGCAGGGACGAACCGTTACCGGCACTGATCCAAGAACTGCAGCAGCAATTCTGGAGCCAATGGGCATTTCGGTTATTGGCATGAATTGTTCCTTGGGGCCGGAGCAGCTTCTGCCTCTCGTCAAGGAACTGGCGCAAGCGACTACATTGCCGATAAGTGTTCAGCCCAACGCCGGTTTGCCGGTATTGCGCGACGGTAAAACTATTTTCCCGTTGTCTCCCGCCGAAATGGCGGCCTGGGTGCCAAAATTGGCAGAAGCCGGAGCGAGCATCATAGGAGGTTGCTGCGGTACAACGACTGAACACATCCGAGCTATTAAGGAAGCAGCGCAAGGTTTGACTATTGGGACCCGCCAGCCTTTGCCGCAAGGCGTTCGTCTGGCCTCCAGAACGAAAACGGTCTGGCTCGGTGAAAAACATCCGACGGTCTTAATTGGCGAACGCATTAATCCGAGCGGACGCAAAGCGATGGCGGCAGACATTAAAAAGGGCGACCTTACCGTCGTCAAACGCGAAGCACTCAACCAGGTGCAGGCTGGTGCGGAAGTGCTGGATATTAACATGGGTGTGCCTGGTGTAGACCAGAAACCGTTGATGAAGGAAGTTATCGAAGCAGTTTCGATGCTGGTAGATGCGCCATTTTCCGTTGACAGCACTGACCCTGAGGTAATTGAGGCAGGTCTGCGCAACTTCCCGGGCAGGGCGCTTATTAATTCGGTCAGCGATAAGCCGGGAGTCAAAGAAAAAGTTTTTGCCTTGGCTAAAAAATACGGCGCAGCAGTGCTTGTGCTGCCTTTAGAGGAAAAAGGACTGCCTAAAACAGCGGAAGAAAGACTGGCGATTGCTCAAAGGCTGGTGGCGGAAGGCAAAGCAGCGGGCTTGACTGATACTGATTTTATGCTTGATCCCTTGGTCCTTACTGCGGCGTCTGACGGTCAGGCTCCGAGCGAAACACTGCGGACTTTGCAGGCCTACCGCCAAGAACTTGGTTATCCGACGACGATGGGACTCAGCAATGTATCCTTTGGTTTGCCGGGACGCGAAGATATAAATACTGCCTTCTACCTGATGGCTTTAGCCAGTGGCTTGGATGCACCGATTATCAATCCGTGTTCGGAAAAAATACAAACGATGACTGCGGCGTCCAAGGTTATTAAGGGAACTGACAGCCAGGGTATAAATTATAGCAAGAATTATGTTGAGAAAAATATTGCAGCGCCGGCTGTCGGTGACGTAGATAATGGCGACCTTTTGACGAGTCTGTGCCAGTCGGTTATGACCGGCGAGAAAGAAAGAGCTGCAGTGCTGGCACTAGCTGCTTTTGACAAAGGTTTTACAGCTGCAGAAATAACGGCGGGCGCTCTGGTTAAGGGCATGCATCTTGTCGGTGAAGATTTTGGCGCGGGGAGAACCTTCCTGCCGCAGGTTATGCTCGCGGCGGAGGCAATGAAGAAGGCTTTCGATGCTTTGCGCACAAAATTGAGTGCTGAGGATATGCCTTATGCGGGCAAAGTTGTGTTGGCAACGGTTAAGGGCGACATCCATGATCTTGGCAAGAATATCGTCAGTGCTTTGCTCAGCAACAGCGGGTTTGCTGTTGTTGATTTGGGCAAGGATGTTGCGCCGGAAACTATTTTGGCAGAGGTACAAAAGGAAAGGCCGGATATTATAGGCTTGTGTGCCTTGATGACAACAACGCTTGGCAGTATGGAAGAAACGATAGAATTGATGCGCCAAGAAGGTACAGATGCGAAAATCATGGTCGGCGGTGCTGTTTTGACGGCTGATTATGCCAAAGAAATCAAGGCCGATATGTATGCCGCTGATGGCGTGCAGGCCGTAAGGCTGGCAGAAAAAGCAGTCGAAGCCGCAAAAAACAAATAAAAATCACGATGGCCGCTGAGCTAATTAGCCCAGCGGCCATTTTTAATAGTGTCATGTCGAGCGCAGTCGAGACATCTTGAAGAGTTAAGATTCCCCCGCTTCGGTCGGAATGACAGTGGACCAAAGGGGACTGGCCCCTTTGGTCCACTGTTTAATGATTTTACAATTAATCGCCAATCAGTTTTATTTGGTTACGCTGATTGATCAGGGTCCGGTAGCCAAAATGCAGGCTGCAGAAAGATGTCAGACATACTGTTGTGCAGATGGCAATCATGATGGCGATTTGGTACATGATGGCGGTCATTGGCAACGTGCCGGAAAGAATTTGACCGGTCATCATGCCCGGAAGGGATACGATGCCCATGCCGACCATATTATTCATTGTTGGCAGCAAGGCGGTTTCCAGCGCGCTATTAACGTAGGGAAGCAGAATTTTCTTGGGTGTAGCACCGAGATTGAGCAAAGAGTCAATCTTGGCTCTCTGGCTTTTCAAGCTGTCGGTAAAAGCTTTGAGAGCAAGGGTGACTCCGGTCATGGCGTTACCCATGATCATGCCGGCTAGGGGAATAGTATACTGGGGATTAAAGATATTTTGTCCTACAATGCCGACAACGAAAAAAGCCAAAATTGCTAAGCCTGATAGTGACAGCGAAGCAGCAACCGCAATTTTAAAGTTTTTATTAAGACCTGGGTTTTTACCCAAAGTGCGTTTGATGGAAAAAGCAACCATTGATACCAGATAAAGGCAAGTAAAGAGCGGATGCTGGTTTTCAAAAATATAGGTCAGGACAAGACCGGCCAGAACGAGCTGGACCGTCATGCGGAAACTGGCAACTATGAGAAGTTTGGTTTGGTTGATTTTAGAGTGCTTCATAATGGCCAAAACGATGATTAGTAATAAATAAACGGCACTGAACTGCATTATTCCCAGTTGGACTACCTCACGCATGATTATCATCCACCCTTTCCAAGGCCAGAATATTTTCGGCAAATTTTTCTGTCAGACTTTTGTCGTGGCTGACGACAATGACAGTAATGCCTTCTTCATGACAGTAAGCAAGTATGTTTGACATGACTTTACGCGATGTTTCGCCGTCCAGTGCCGAGGTTGGTTCGTCCAACATTAAAACGCGGGGCTGAAAGGAAAGGAAGATAGCAAGATAAAGTCTTTGCTTTTCGCCGCCCGACATCGTGTTGCAGGAATCATCCGAGTTAAAAGGAAGGCAGCAGATTGCCAAGTATTTTTGAATTGTATCATCAGTAGGAGCAGATTTTTCACGATGCTCATAAAAAGCTTTGAAGTTGTCGCGAACAGTGCCCTCGAACAGGAAGACCGCCTGGCTTACCAAAAGCACTTCCTGACGCAGCTCAATGGTATCCAACTCTTCTATATTCTGACCCTTGTAATAAAGTTGTCCGTGCGTGGGTGATAAAACACTGTTAAAAAGTCGTAGCAAGGTTGATTTGCCCGTGCCGCTTGGTCCGACGACGAAGGTGGTTTTGCCTGAAGGAATCTCCAGATTGGCAAAACATATTTTGTCATGAAAACAAAGCTCATGAGCTTTGAACAAGGCTTTTTCCAAATTTATTCCCCCTTAAAAAATGTATCTGCCTAAATTATAGCACGCCTTCAGCAGTAAGTTTAACAGAAGGAATTTCTTCACACAATATTCACTTTGGATTAAAAGGGATTTCAATTTTGTTGTTGAAATAGTACACGATTAGGCAAATGGAGGTGAGGTCATGAATTTTCGTAGTGGTAAAAAGGCAGTGGTAGTTGCCGCTTTGGCCAGCTTTGTCATGGTTAATTCCATACCTGTCGTGAACGCCAGTATTTTAGGCGATGTCCTGAAAGTTGGCGGCATCGGCTATTTGGTTGACAGATATGCTGATGAGTTAAACGACTTCATCAATGCTCTGACGGTAAAACATGGTGTCAGCAGCGAATATGCTACCAAAGTTGTTCCGATTATTACCCTCGGCAGCGGCGGCTATATTGGAGCGGCACAGGTTTCAGGCCCTCAGGAACTAGTTGATGAATGTAAGGCGGCTTTGCAGCTCGAAGGTAATTTTATGAGCAATACGTTCAGAGTCAAGGCTTTGATTCCTATTGATTCCAAAAATCCGACTAATTTCAATCGTGTGCAGGGTGTCGGCGTTTCGGCCCAAATCGATGTTAAGATTTAACGAGGGGGGTTATCTATACAAGTGGAAAAAACAATTGATATCGAACGTGAAGCAGAAAAAATATGCCTGTGGGGTGCAGCGCGTGCCGGTGTGATCGTAGTGGCGCCATTAGTTGGCACCATGGCCTTGATGGCTAATGAAGTCTATATGATTATGCGGCTGGGTGAGCTGCGCGGTGTGAAGCTGGAGGAAAGCGCTGTTCTTGGCCTGCTTTATTCCTTGGGTGGTTCCTTTGTCGGGCAGACACTGGTGACGCTTATACCTTTGGCTCCGGTGCAGGTCCCGGTCGGAATTGCCGTTACCTATGGCGTGGGTAAGGTTGCCAACGCCTGGCTGAAAGCGGGTCAACCGGAAGATATCGCCCAGTTCAAGGAAGTATTTGAAGAGGCGCGTGATGAGGGCATGGCTAAATTTAAGGAAATAGCCGGGCTGGAGTGCAAGGATAAGCCTTTGGGCGATGAAGCCAGAAGTTTTAAAATGGAGGCAGAATCGGTTTTCCAAAATATTAAGGCCAAGGCCGATATTGCCGCAGGGAAAGTTGAGGGTGCTATCAGCGATGTGTTGGATTGGATCCAGCCTTTGAAGGAAAAAAGCAGCCATTGGCTTTCTGCCCAGAAATGGGAAGACATTTCCCGCGGCGGCCTTACGGTACCTTATGAGGAAATCAGCCTCTATCTGAAGCAAGCCTTTGCCAAGAGCGAATTTGCTTTTAAGGGCATCAGCTATCACGAAGATGGCGGCGTGACTTTGGAAATCGAGCATGAATCTTACGGCAGCATCAAATTATTTATTATTCCTGAGGAATTCACCATTAATAAAAAGCAGGCCTATGTCAGGCTGAGTTTAGTTGATTTTGCCGTGGGGCAGAACAGTTTCCTGGAGGCGGTCGCGCAGACAGTGGGTACGAAGTTTATCATGGCAATCGTCAACAAAATTTTTGATGATACCGTGATAGAGAACGAAGATTTCGTCTGCACTTACGCGCATGGGATTCTTGAAGTCTACTTCACGGAACTGATAAGCGGCAGCAAGCTAGTGCAGACTAGTTTCATGGGCAGGAATATCCTCGACGTGGTGCAGTTCGTTGCTATCGTACCCGTGCCCAAGGGTGTTGTCGTCAAGAGCAAGTTCAAACTCTAAATTTTTCAAAAAATGTGCAGGGAGGCTTTTGCGTTGAACAGCAAAAAGCCTCCTTTTTAATAGCCTTGTTAATTAATGGAATATTTGCATTTTCCAAACATACACAATAATCAGTAAGTTTAGACAATTGGCTAGTGTAGTAGTAATAATTTAGTGATAACATATAAGTAAGGCAATAGGTACTTTGATAACTTAATAGGAACACATCCAGATGCTCATGGAGCAGAAAAGATAAATCGGTGTGAAGCCGTTGCGGTCCCGCCACTGTGATGAGGAGTTTGCTTACAACAATGTCACTATATTAATAATCAGGGAAGGCGTAAGCATAATAATGATCCTAAGCCAGTAGAACTGATCTGGATGTATGCTTAAAAACTTGCGAGAGACAGGTTGTTACATAGCACATTAATGCTTTTGTTTAAACTTTTGTTCAATGACCTCTCGCAAAAGGGAGGCATTTTTGATTTTATCAGATAATCCAAATGAATATGAATTGTAAAGAGGCAAAGGAGGTTTTGACCATGTCAAACGACCAATTTAGAGATTTTTGGCCCTGCTGGATAGATGATGGTTCTAATGAAGATAAAACTTTTAAACAAGATTACGCCAGCAAGATTCGACTTTCAGGAAAGGTATTAAAATATAGAAACTTTATTAAGAATTATAAACCCAAAAATATTAATCAGAAGTAAAATAGATTTATTAGAATTGTTTTAACAACCTGTCTATTCTGGAAGCAACAATTTATTGAATTATACTAAAAAAATAGTCAATTTTTAGCCGAATGGCTAGTGCATCATAGTGGAACTAATGATATCATAAAAAGTAGTTGCAGGTATTTTAAAACTACATAAAGACTTATTCAGATGCTCATAGAGCTGAAAAGAGAAATCGGTACGAAGCCGATGCGGTCCCGCCACTGTGATGGGGAATTTGCTTACATAGATATTACTGGATTCATAATCTGGGAAGGCGTAAGCACAATAATGCCCTAAGCCAGTAGAACTATCTGGATGTATGCTTAAAAACCTGCGGGAGACAGGTTGGTGCATGGCGAAGTATTTATTTGGTTTTATACTTTTGTTAATGGCCTTCCTTATGTGGGAGGCTATATTTATTTATTAGGAGTGAGCAACGATGAACCCGCTAAACATGAAACAGAATCTTTATAACGCATGCGTTGCCATTTCTGACACAAAAATGCCGGATAGAATCTGCGAACAGGTACTTTTTCGAGCCTGCAATCTCTTGGAGACCGAAGATGGTTTTTTGCGGCTTTTTAATCCAGCCCTTCAGTCAGAAATTCCGCTGGATTATAATTTGGGTATTTATAAACAAGAGGGACATGATTTATCTGGTTTTGCTCTAGGTGTGCCTTTATTTGCTCCTGCACAACAAATTGCTTTTTTAGGCATAGGCTGCGCACAAAAAATTAAAGCAGACGACGAAAGGATAATGCTGCTGAGCAGATATGCCGTTATTGCATCGTGGGCTCTCTGTCATGCTTTTTATAATGTCCGCGGGTTAGAGTTAGAAGAGAACATACATTGCCGGCTGGCAAATAATCGTCATTTTTATAAAAAACAGATTCTTCTTTGCAAAGAAGACAAAGGTTATGTGGAAAAGATGTTTCAGTTTCTGAAACAATTTGAAGGGAATGCTTTGAATTATGATGGAACCCTGCCTAAGTCACAAAAACCTCAGAAGATAGCATGGATTCCCTTGCTGGAAAAAGATGAAAAGGAAATACTGCGATTGGTGGAAAAAGGTTTTTCCAATCTTGAAATTTCTTCCATCATGCACTTTTCTGCTTCTACCGTGAAATATTATCTTAGTCGCATCTATTTGAAACTAAATGCTAAGAACAGGGCGCAGGCCATCGCTGTTGCCCGCGAAATGGGAGTCTTATAGCTGACTATCGCTATAAGATAACATAAAAAGGCGGTTTGCCGTATTTTTGGCAAACCGCCTTTTTGTGTTTTAGTGCGTTATTTAATTGTACCGTCAACGCCTTCGACGAACCAGTCAATTTTCAAGAGTTCTTCGTCGGACATTGCTTTGCCGGCAGGAACTTTCACAGTACCGGATTGGTCTTTAATAGG
>RZYP01000276.1 GCA_009930275.1 Negativicutes bacterium | reverse complement strand
TCTTAACTTCCTGAAATTTACGCACTCAAAACTTTAGCGGGTTCGAATCTCCTTATGAGACTCAAACCCGCTTTTACTATTCTTTCTTTACTTTTGACGATAGGTAACTCATAACCTCCTCGTAGGTGCGATCACTTTTTTCAAATGCCGATAGCAGTTCCTCATTTCGTATAGCTGCTTTCTTTTCCTGCAGTTTCGCCAACACCTCAACTGCAGAGTCATATCGTTCCTTGTATTTAATTACGTTTTCTTGTGCCTGTATAATCTTCTTGTCCAATACTGAAGGGCTTGTTGTTCGTGCCATAATTAATAAATCTCCTCCCTTTATTTAAGCAGATCGCTTATCATCGTTGCCTGAAGCTTTACATAATTCGCATCTATACCAAAGGCTTTTAATATCGTCTTCTGAGTTGCTGTCACAGCATGATCCAAGCGGTATATATAATCAAGGTGGCAAATCATTTCTATCTTCTCAAGCTCTTTAAGAGCTGCTGGAACCGTCATATAGTTCTGTTTCTTTTCGTCTTCCGTTACAGCGTTTTTTAGGCAAGTATACATCTTGCTCCTGATAATCAATGCCAAAAACTCTATAAAAATTTTCGCTTCTGCCGAGGCATCCGATTGGACTCTTAGACTTCGATTTCCAAGATAAGATTTATCACCTCTAAAGAGCTTTTCCGAGGCATCACGACTCTTATATAACTCCAAAGCGTCCTTCGCAGTCATTTTTTTGGACGTGATGATGCAAAAATAACCACAAAGTTTTATCTCTTCATTCACTACGTCCGTTCGTTCCCTCGCCATAACAAACTTTTCATCCTCTTTGCCGGGATGATAATAAATGAGATCAAAATACTTTTCGAAACCGGTGCCAATTCGAACCGCTTGTCCCTCAAGTTTTTTTAGCGCTCTAGCCATACGATCGATTTTAGCTTCTAAAAGCTCCCGTTCAGACGCATGCTTACGGTTGCTGTAATAGATATGGAAATATCGCTCTTTAACATCCGATGGAAATAGTTGCCTTTTGACCGTTATGCCATTTGTTTTATGCTTTCGTATACTCGTCTTACGATCCTCTTCAAAAGTACCTCTATTCTCTCTTATCAGTTCGTGTACAAACTTTTTCATTCCTTTGACCATAATCACAAAGTCATACCCATTCTTGTCTATGAAATGGATATTTTCCTTACTGAAATATCCCCTATCAAGAATGAACCCAACCTTCTTGTAGCCGTATCCTTTAGCCTTTTCTAGCATGTACTGAAGCTGTGATACATCGACTATGCTACCTGGGTATTCCTCATAAAAGAGTGGCTCCTTATTCTCATGGTCATACGCCAAGGAATAATTGATTATGGGTTTATCATCACCGGACTTCGAATGCCCAAACTCCGCAATATCAATATCCCCGGCTTGACAGACTTTGTTAGTAGAGTCATAGGAAATATAGATTTGCTCTCGATGATTCCTTGAGGCATTCCATTCATTCAAGAAACCGATACTTTGATTGATTGTCAGGTTACTAAAAAAATCAGAAACCTTACTATCGCTATATAACTTCATCTCCCTTGTGAAAAGCGGATGGTTATATGCATAGTCTGGATAATACTGGCTAGCGTTACTCTCCGATATGATAGAGTATGCCGCTAAGTCTAAAAACAGACCACTATCACGGCCGATGATTCTCGCTAACATTTCGTCAAGACCATATTCTTTGATGATTTTCTGAACAACTAAAAAGGAGCCTATTCTCAGACAGCTACTTCTCGTGGAACGGTCTCGTTCTTTAGGAAGCTCGGCATCTGGATAAAACTTAAGATAGTTAGCGTTCGGATACATCATCTCTGGTTCGTCATCACACAGTTTCCCAATTGTGGTGCGCTTTGGGATATTGTATTTTTTATCAGGCTTATAGATTCTTGCATACTCGTAATTAATATATATAACTCCTTTGATGGTTCTACGGGTAATCTTCCCTACTTCTTCCGGTATTTTCACCTTAAAATCATAATACATAATAGTCTCCTCATTAAGTATGTATACCTACTTAATAAGTATAACAAAAAAGCACCTGATAATCAACGGGAA
>RZYP01000275.1 GCA_009930275.1 Negativicutes bacterium | reverse complement strand
TAACAAGATAAACAATGTGAACGCGATGCGTAGCATCACTGTTTTGTTACTTAGAACTCGTTTAATTCGTAACCACACTTTAGATCACCTCTACTGTTCCACCGGCTTGCACGATCGCTTGTTCAGCTGCTTTCGAAAATACGTGGGCTTTGACCGTAAGTTTCTTCTCAAGAGTACCATTTGCAAGTACCTTAACGCCTGAGTTTAATTTCTTTAAGACATTACGAGCAATTAATGTTTCCGGTGTAATAATTTCGCCGTCATTAAATTGATTTAAATCTTTAAGGTTAATCACAGCGTATTCCTTGCGATTGACATTCTTGAAGCCTCTTTTAGGGAGTCTTTGGAAGAAAGGAAGCTGTCCACCTTCAAATCCTGGGCGCGTACCGCCACCAGAACGAGCGAGCTGTCCTTTATTACCTTTACCGGAGGTTTTACCGGTTCCACTACCTGGACCTCTACCAAGGCGTTTCCGATTTTTACGGGCACCTTCAACGGGTTTTAATTCGTTTAACATGGTTGACCTCCTACTCTACTTCTTTAATTTCAACTAAGTGTGCAATGGTATTAACCATACCAAGGAGTGCTTCATTTGTCTCCTTAACAACCACTTGATGAATCTTTTTTAAACCGAGTGCATGTGCTGTTTTAACTTGATTTGGCTTGCGGCCAATTAAGCTTTTTTTAAGTGTAATTTGAATTTTCATTATGCTAACTCCGCGATGTCAACACCACGTAGCGCAGCAACTGTTTCAGCAGTTCTTAATTCTTTAAGACCTGCAAATGTTGCACGCACCATGTTGATTGGTGTGCTTGATCCAAGAGACTTGGATAAAATGTCATTAACACCAGCAAGTTCGAATACAGCACGAACGGCCCCACCAGCGATAACTCCAGTACCCTCAGCAGCAGGTTTTAAGAAAACCTTACCAGCACCGTAATTTCCAGTGACTGCATGAGGGATAGTTGTTCCAACGATTGGAACATTAATCATATTAGTTTTTGCATCTTCAATAGCTTTTTTAATTGCATCAGGTACTTCAGCAGCTTTACCTGTTCCAAAGCCTACTTGACCTTGTTTGTTGCCGATTACAACTAAGGCTGCAAAACGGAAGCGACGGCCACCTTTAACAACTTTAGTGACGCGGTTAATGGAAACGACGCGCTCTTCGAATTCTTTTTCAGCTTGATTTTCTTGATTGTATCTATCTCTAGCCATGTACGTTTTCCTCCTTAAAATTGCAATCCTGCTTCACGAGCAGCATCAGCAAAATCTTTAATGCGTCCGTGATAGAGATAACCACTGCGATCAAACACAACTGCAGTAATTCCCTTAGCAAGCGCCTTTTCGGCGATTAATTTACCAACTGCTTTCGCAGATTCAATGTTTGAATGCGTAAGCCCTGCTTCTTGACTACGAGCACTAACTAAGGTTGTTTGCTTCACATCATCGATGATTTGCGCATAGATTGCTTTATTTGAACGATACACTGAAAGTCTTGGACGTTCAGCTGTTCCAGTTACAATCTTACGGATACGAAGATGACGCTTTTGACGAGTTTCATTTTTAGATAATTTCTTAATCATTTTTCATATCCTCCCTTACTTAGCAGTCTTTCCAGCTTTACGTGGAACGTATTCATCCACATAACGAATACCTTTACCAAGATATGGTTCTGGTTTTCTCGTACTACGAATTTTAGCAGCGAATTCACCAACAACTTGTTTGTCAGCACCTTCAATAATAATATCCGTATTCTTTGGAATCGTAACTGTTATTCCCGCTGGAATTTCTAAATTAATGGGGTGTGAATAACCCATACTTAAATTCACGACATTGCCTTGGAGCGCAGCTCTATAACCAACACCACGAATTTCTAATTGCTTTTTAAAGCCTGTTGATACACCATGAACCATGTTTGCTAAAAGCGCACGTGTGGTTCCATGTATCTTTCTTGAAAAAATCTCATCATTTGGACGACTTACAGTGATTGTAGAGCCTTCCAATTTGATATCTAACATCGAATTGAATTGGAATTCAAGTTGACCTTTAGGACCTTTAACGACTGCGTAATTATCATCGCTAATCGT
>RZYP01000274.1 GCA_009930275.1 Negativicutes bacterium | reverse complement strand
AAATCGCCAGTTTCACTACCGATTTTTAAACAATTGCTTCACTACCGCTTCACCACTGCTTCACACCGGACAAAGTCCGGTAGTTTCACAAAAGAATTACCAGAAG
This sequence comes from Negativicutes bacterium, assembly GCA_009930275.1. The sequence continues at coordinate 1,988 of RZYP01000274.1, read as the reverse complement.
ATCGCAGCTTTGCTGCGTCACAGAAGGAGCTTAACATGGACAATAACTCTAACCCGACAAACAACACCAATATATATCAAGTCTCCCTACTAGATCTTCTAGTGATTCTTGTGCGCCAGCGCTTCTTCATCATAAAATTCACCGCCGCTTGCGCTATTATCGCTATTATATATTCGCTGCTGGCTACGCCGGTTTACAAGAGTACATTGCAGATAATGCCTCCGGGGGGCAGTCAGTCAGGGGCCTCAGCAATGCTTGCAGCTGCGGGCATTACAGACTTAGTAGGAGGATTTGGAGCGACTCAGGGCGACACTGTTGTAGGCATTACAAAAAGTAACGTCGTACTTGACCGGGTCATCGACAAAAACGGGCTTTTGACAAGGGATCCGGAAGGTTTCAGTATAATTGGCACTATCAAAGGCATCTTCTCTTCTGAGGGAGAAAAGGAACCCAGAATGCGCACAAGTGTTCGTTCTTCTTTATCAGAGCAGATACAGTCAGCTGCCGATAAAAAGAGCGGAATAATTTCTGTCTCAGTTTCAGACAGTACCCCGGAAATGGCTGTTCAGCTTGCGCAGTCTGTCTTTGACGAGACCCTTGACGTGATGCAGAACGTTGCCGTTAGTCCTTCTGCGCAAGAAAGACTATTTATAGAAGAACAGTTAAAAGACAACAACAAAGCACTCATTGTTGCTGAACAAGACCTTGCCTCATTTCTAAAGAGAACGGGGATGGGATCGTTAAGCGGCACCCCAACCGACATTGGATATATTGCAGCACTTCAGGCCCGCATGGTTGCAAAAGAAATAGAGATAAAGGCGGCAAGGAGATTTGCTACAGACGCAAATCCTAAGCTCAAGCAGCTTCAAGCTGAATATAACGCCATAAAAAAGCAGTTTGAGGGTAACAAAGGCATCGCCGCTGCAGCCTCTCCGACAGGCGACATCAATAACATAACAGAATCCTCGCTCAAATTTGCTGCACTCTTCCGCGAATACAAATTCAGGGAGAACCTTATGGCCATACTCCTAAAACAATATGAGACGGCAAAAATAAGAGAGGCCCAGGACCCCGTCGTCATCCAGCTTCTAAGCCCGCCGACCTTCCCGGAGATAAGGTCAAAACCGGAGAGGACTAAAATAGTTATTTTAGCAACTATCCTGGGCGCTTTCCTTGCCGTATTTACAGCCTTTATAAGGCATTTCCTTAGCCTGTCGGCAAAAGATCCGGAAGTGGCATCAAAGATCGAGTTTCTAAAAAAGGCGATAACTTCAGATCTGGGTAAGTTCAGACGAAGTGAAAGAAGTAAGAAATAACGGTTTGCAGACTCTTTTCCCGATATTTTTAGGTTTTTAGTGCTTGATCGCACAAAATGCGCCTTTGGTTTCTGTCGTGCTTTCAATGTTTGTTTGGGACTATCCAAATTCTTTAAAACCTTCTCGCAGTTCTTCAAAACCGCACTTCCCGACTGACTTTAGTCGGTCACTTTCCTGCGCGTTCCTTGCCTCTTCCCGCCGGCTCCGCCAGCGCTTCCCGGGGCAAGTTCCTCGCCGCTCTTTTCAAAAGTTTACAGCCTTCCTTGGTCCTATTTATGTTTTGTTATTGGTATCAAGGCCCCATCTTCTTTTTTTGCATAAATGACCATCTCAAGCCCTAAATTGTTGAGAAATCGTCTTAATGTCCTTATTTCTAAATTTTGATTATTTTCAATTTTTGAAACTTGAGACTGTGTTATCTGCATTTTTCCTGCAAGTTCTTTCTGAGAAACTCTAAATTGCCTGCGCAGCTGCTCAAGTTTGAGTTCTGTATACATTTCTCTTGCTTTTTCTTGAATTGTTGTCTGTTCTTCCTCAGCAAGCTTTTCTTCATATTCATCTGAAGATATAAATCCTTCAGGCATTTTTAAAGATCTATCATCAGTAAATATATGATTTTTATCCATCAATACTGTTTCCATAAATACTCCCCCTCACATAACAAGGTCCTCT
>RZYP01000273.1 GCA_009930275.1 Negativicutes bacterium | reverse complement strand
AAAAGCCTTTGTCCGCTCTTTTTAACAATATCTAAATAACCGGCTTTAACATCTTCACCAAGATCGGGTTCGCTCAATAATTCCAAAAACCCCAATATCCCGTTCATGGGAGTGCGTATTTCGTGACTCATGTTGGCCAGGAAGGCTGATTTCAAACGGTCGCTCTGCTGAGCTTTTTCCTTTGCATCAATCAAATCTTCAACCATTTTTTTCCTTTCCGTGATGTCTTCATGAATACTTATAAAGTTCGTAATGATTCTGTCACTGTTCAATATGGGGGATATTGTTGCCTGTGACCAATACAATTCACCTGATTTCTTTTTATTTAAAAATTCTCCCTCCCAATTATCTCCCGAAAGAATTACCTCCCATAGTTTCTGGTAGAATTCATTGTTCTGATGTCCCGATTTAAGGATATTTGATTTTTTGCCTTTAACTTCATCAAAACTATAGCCTGTTAATTCGGTGAAGAATGGATTGATATATTCAATACTCCCTTCCCTGTTGGTGATTACCACAGCTACCGAACTTTGTTCAACGGCCCTGGAGAGTTTATTGGCTTTTTCTTCTGCATTTTGCCGGTCAATAAACAGACTTAATTCATGAGCTGCCAGTTCCAGGATTTCAAGACTTGATCGATCAAAAAATTCAGGAGTATTGTAGTCCTGAAATACAATAGCTCCAAATATTCTTTCTTCCACTCTTAAGGGCACACCCATCCAGACTTCGGGCACTGTTCCCCTCAGATCAATAATGCCTTTTTTATGCAAGCGCAAAATTTCATTCTTGTGTAAAAGCAATGACCGGTTGTTTTTGATCAGATAGCCTGTCAATGATTTTTCCGCGTTCCATTCCCGAAAGCTATCCTTCTCGTCTTGAAAAAAGGGTGAATGAATCATCCCTGTTTCTTCATTATACAGAGCAATAAAAAGATTTTTTGTATCAATTACCTTGTTCAGTTCAATCTTGAGGGCTTCTACCAGATCGGATAAATTTCTTGTGGTAATAGTTGCCAGGGCAATGTTGTATTGCAACTGTTTGATCATTTCTGCCCGTTTGCGTGAAGTGATATCCTGTAAAGTTCCTGAAATTGTTTCTACTTTATTATCAGAATCATAAAAGACTTCTCCTCTGGCTACAGTTTCCCGGTTAGCGCCTTTGGGACGAACCACTTCCAATTCAATTTCATAGGATTCACCCGATTTTATTGCTGCATTTATGGCTGTATTGAACTTCTCCCAGCTTTCATTGGTATAATACTTTTTGTGACTGCTAATATCCAATGCTTCCGCACTTTTCTCAACACCAATTATATTGTACATCTCATCTGACAGATAAAGCTCGTCTGTCTTAAGATTCCACGACCAATTGCCGATGTTGGCCAACCGTTGTGCTTCCCTCAAACCTGTTTCGCTTTCCTTGAGCGCTTCTTCTGACTGCTTGCGTTCGGTAATATTTGCGTTGAAACCATACCAGGTAACACTGCCATCCGGTAATTTCTCAGGTGTAGAACGGGACAGAATCCACTGAACGGGTTTACCCGGAATCAGCACTCTAAATTCACAGGTAAAATAAGTCAGGTGTTGAGCAGAATATTCAATATCAGCAATCACTCGCTCCGCATCTTCAGGATGCAAAACACGGGATATGGCGTCAAAATTATCTGCCACATCTTCCGGCCGGCAACCGAAAATGTTTTTGATCCCTTCCGAAGCTATTGGAACGTAATAAGATCCATCCGGCCTGCGGGTAAATTGGTATATTAGATCAGGCACATTGGCAGAGAGTTTCCTGAGTTGAAGATCTTTCTCCCTGATTCTTTCTTCTGCTTTTAGTTTTTTAATTATTGTGGAGACCTGTTGAATAAATGCTTCAATCAATTGGGTATTGATGGCCGCGGTTTTCTTGTTTTTGCTAAAAGTGATATTGCCGAGTATCTGTTCTTCTTGTTGGAAAGCTATGCAATATACTTTCTCAACAGAAAACATCTTTTTAATAGCATCTCCAATAGCCGTTGTTAGTCGGTTGTTAAAAAAGCCCGGAAAATCCAAATCAAATTCTACGACCTTGCCACTTATGATTTTTTCGTAATATTTTGTAGATATATCTCCCTCC
>RZYP01000272.1 GCA_009930275.1 Negativicutes bacterium | reverse complement strand
GCTATTCAACAAGGATGTGAAGCAATAGCTCAAAGAGCGACAAAGAGGATAGAAACTCTTTCTCATGGAGGATTAAATGGAAGAGATACAACTAAAATGCTGCCTATGCGGACAAATGTCTCCGGCTCGGAGCTTTTGCTTTGATAGCTACGGGCGCTATCTGCCATTAAATCAATATTGTTGTCCTAAGTGTAAGCGATATTTTGAGGAAGTGCCGAAATACTATTCGGGCTATCTTATCAATGGTCGGTTTCGTGAGATAAAGAAAGCCAAAACACTTTGCGATTTCATTGACGTAAAACCAAACGAGAAACAGTGTTAGTTTGTAATTCCATCGACACCATGTGTTTCACCATCAATTTAGATGATGAAACTCAAAACTATATGGTTGACCTTCAGTCGGGCTATGGGAAATTGCCGAAATGGCTATTTCATACGCCTTCTGGAATAGTTCGCTATAAGTATGGCGTTGTTTCTGATGGAATTTCAATTTATTATACAGATTCGAAACTGTTGAACCCAAATTGCTTTATCCGATTTTCTTCGGAGGTTCTTCAACGCGAGGGTTACGAGAAAATTTATAGCCGTCTTTGCAAGATATTGCATTATCTTGGAATAAAAAAACCTGGAAAATTATTGAAGCTTTCTCAGGTTGATTTGTGTTTCGACTTTCAGCGGGATTTTTCGAAGTATCTTGATGATCGCGATAATTATGCAGTCCAGACAAAGTTAAAAGATTCGTCTGATCGGCGGCAAAACGATGTTATTACGTATCGTCTCTTCGGGATCGGGACTACGGTTGGCTATAAGGTTCGCTGCTATGACAAGTTGGCGGAATCGAAAAACGTTCCCGGAAAATTATATTGGCAAGAAATATGGCAAAGCATGGGGTTTTCTTTGGAGGAACCCATATGGCGAGTAGAGTATGAAATCAGGCGGGATTTCCTGAAACTTTGGAGAGTGCATTCCTTTCACGATTTCATGCGGTGTCAAAAGTCGATTCAAAAGCGCGTATTCGGGTTGTGGAACATCAAAGTTCGTGATGATTCCAATAAATCGAGGTGCTCATTAGTTCCTGAATTTGATTTTTTGATACAGCATTTTACGGAAGAGTTTCGGAAAAATTACGTGGACAAGCGTCCTGAAGAGTATGAACGGGCGGGAAAGTTGAAAATGGCGTGTGCTATATCTGCTTTGATTGCAGCATCTGTAAATTACGGAGCTTATAGTGTTGTCAGCCATAAAGACACAGAACTTCGGCAAATTCGCTTAGGTTGTGTCAATAATTTGCTAAGTGCTTTTTCCACATATGGTTCCGAGGATGGTCCTTTCGAAAGGTCATACGTGGATGACGTTTTGAAGGCATTGCAACGTCAAGGCTATTATTTCAGCCCATTGGGGGAAACCTATTCTGTACCCGAATTGAAAGGGGAGTTTTATTTATGAATATCCAGCAAGTCGTTATGTTTTTACAAGAAAGACCCGGAAAAAGTTGTGTAGCTTTAGAGTTTGATGTTAAAACTACCCATTTTGGCTTTTATGAATGTTTTTTAGATGAAGACGAACCTGATTTTGTATGCGTTCATTATGAAGGTGGATTTTTATTTGATGATATGGGAGAAGAAGATTCTTTTAGTTTCGGTATTTTAGAAGATATACCAAAAGAATTATATCAGTTGAAGTTCTCGGAGTCTCCTAACTCAATTATGGATATGTCCGGCTTGTGTTCCGAGTATGCAGCTAAGGTTTATTTTCCTTCCTTGCCAGAACCTGATGAAATATTTGGAAAGGTTGAGGAACGTAAGTTTGCAATTTTACTAAACGAAAAAATATCTGAATTACACCGAATGCTATGAGCTGTTCCGGAATTGGAGGGATCTTGTGAACTGTCCGTTTGAAGCCCGCTTTGGGCGTCGGTTATCCATTGGCGAGGTTGCGACTTTGACCGGAAGCAGCTTGGCGACTATATACCGCAATTACCAACTTTACGGCGGGATAAAGCTTCGTCGAAAGCTTTTGTTCTTTGAAAACAAGCTGATAGAGGCTTTGGAGACGCTTTATGCCACTCAAACGCAAATCGGGCGGGAAAACGGTGTGGTCTGCTCGGATTACTCTT
>RZYP01000271.1 GCA_009930275.1 Negativicutes bacterium | reverse complement strand
CTAGCAGTATTATTAAAAATATTTTATAAAAATATTTCTTTAATATAATAAATAAAATGCTTGTTTAAAATTAAACGGCATTGATATAATGTTTATGTAGGATAAAAGAAGTTTTATATTGCCCATATTGTAAATATGAGACACGGAGGTGTTTTTATGATACACAAGATAACACTAAAAATCACATTTTTCATTCTTTTTGCGGTATTTATATCTGTATTGCCCTTTCCCGTTTTGGCACTGCCCCTGAGCGGCATTGAGACAGAAACGCTCCTTATCCCTGCCGAATATTACGAAACAGAAGGGGGATCGGGAGACATACAGGTATGGGAGGATATGAGCGAAGAGGACAGGAGATTTTACATAAGTCATTCAGTAATGTCAGCTCTGGCATATTTTATGTCGGACAGAAACTCTCCTGAACGTGAATTTATGGTTTCGTCCGGATGGAATGGCAAATTTGCTCTTGAGGCCTACAGAAATCTTAAGGAGGCCCCCATGTTCGTTGAGAACACCGTTTTTCGTACCGACCTTGCTGTCGCAGAGTATCTGAAGAGGTGCGATATCGTCAGGGCCACCATCCTCTGCAGGAGCGGGGCCGAGCACTGCCGCGCACATAAAGACATCACTGGACCTTATACAGGCAACGCCGAATGCGAAATATGCCAGCTCCCATCCTTATGGCAGATCGCGGTGTACCAGGCGCTGATGGAGCTTTGGTCTTCGGTCTCTCTTGAGGCATAATGCGCCGTCATGTCAGAAAAAAATATCCTGCCCGGTTTTATAAAGAAGATCCTCGGTGGAGTTGAGGAATCCGACAGGCGTGTCACATCCAGGAAGACAAAGGAGCTTCTTGATGAAGAAAAACGCATGAGGCAGGAAAATCTTACCGCGGACCCCTTCAGGTCAGCCTCTGAAATGGTCAAGTCAAAAAAAAAGAAAAAGGAAAAAAGACATTTTATTACAGGGACAAGCGGTGTAAAACATGTGTTCTTACGTCCCGCAGTCATGCTTTCCGTTCAGGCTGAATGTGAAAAATGGTGGTTTTCACTCTCTGCGGCCGAAAGGATGCGGCTTACTGAAAAATACACCGGTTTAGGATCCTTAAAGGAAAAGTTCACGCGGCGCACTCTTGCGACAGGCGAAAATAGCCCGCCCTGTCTTTCTTCTGCCGGAATGGAAAATATATCCAAACGCTTTATGGCTGTCCTTTCAGACACGCTGTTCAAATACTGGCCTGTCTTTGCCTTATTTTTTGCCATGACAGCTATATTCATCGCAAATATTAGGCTGCAGTCGGGGCCTGTCGCAGTAGCCGGATTCGTTCTCTGTTGCGTGATCCTTTGGCAGTGCAGGCTTATCAAGGTCAAGCGAGAGATGGGGCTGCGATATTTCTGTCCTTTCGCTGTCTTTTTTATTCAGGGCGTTTACTTGGAAGAGCAAAAAAATAACAGCGGAGAGTACCAAAAAAAACATTAAAAGACAAGTAATCGAAAGAGGTGTCTTTATGGGTAAGAAAAAAAAGGAAAAAAATGAAGCAAAACAGACCATTCTCTTCAGCGAAGAAGAACTTAAGGCTGTAGAAGCCGCGTCCGCCCCAGAAGACGGGCAGGTTCCTCCGAAGTCCAAAAGATCCAGGTCAATGATCCCGTTTTTTCTGCGCAGCACAAGGGAAAAGAAAAAAGCCCAGGAAGATTATATTAAAAACAAATTCAGTGATGAAGTATATAAACCCTATTATTCAGACAGGGGACATAACACAGGACAGGACACAGGGGGTATACGCGAGCCTTCAGACAACACTGAAGAAAAGTTGCAGCAGGAAGGCACAGCTGATCCTGCAACGGTTGAGGCCAGAGCAGTACCGGAAGACGCAGCGGCAGGCGGACCTTCTGCAGAGTCTGTAATTCCAAAGACTCCCAAAAAGAGAGGCCGTCCGAAATCCGTTAATAAACCGAAAATCGAAAATCCCGTTAATACAAGGAAGATTGAAAGACTAAGGAAGACAAAAAAGCGCCTGATGCTGGAATATACCGAAAAATACAGCGAGGGAATTGCGGAAGACATAGGTATGAACCTCAGGGAAAAAAGGGAGTTTTGCAAGGAAATAGAAGATATAAATGA
>RZYP01000013.1 GCA_009930275.1 Negativicutes bacterium | reverse complement strand
AACGACGGACCTTTGGCCATCAAATGGCTGAATGATTTAGGCGTCATGTTTGATAAAGATGAAAAAGGCATCATGGTCACTACCCACGGCGGCGGCACTTCCCGCAAACGGATGCACGCTGCGGCCGACTATACCGGAGCCGAAATCATGAGAGTGGTGCGTGACGAAGTAGTTAATCGCGGCATCAGCACTATCGACTATGCCCCGGCTGTCGAGTTGATTCTTGACGAAGAAGGCAAGGCGGCAGGAGCGGTGCTGATGAATCTTGATACGGGCGAATACCTGGTAGCCAAGGCCAAGACCGTAATTATCGCTACCGGCGGTGCAGGACGCCTGCACTACCAAGGCTTCCCGACTTCAAACCACTACGGCGCAACAGCTGACGGTCTGGTTCTCGGCTACCGTGTCGGCGCGGAGCTGATCTATGCCGACGCCATACAATATCATCCGACCGGAGTTGCTTATCCGGCACAGATCTTTGGCGCGCTGGTTACCGAGAAAGTCCGTTCTCTGGGCGCCATGCTCGTCAACTCCGAAGGCGAGGCCTTCATGCATCCACTGGAAACGCGCGATGTTTCCGCGGCGACAATCATTCGCGAGTGCACCACCAAGGGCAAGGGCGTACCAGCACTCGGTGGCAGCGCCGTCTGGCTCGATACTCCGATGATTGAGATTATCCACGGCGAGGGCACGATTGAGAAGAGACTGCCGGGCATGCTGCGCATGTACGCCAAGTTCGGCATCGACCTGCGTAAGCAGCCGATACTCGTCTATCCGACGCTGCACTACCAGAACGGCGGCATGCTGATCAATGAAGAGGCCGGCACGAAAATTGAGAACCTCTTTGTAGCAGGCGAAGCCGTCGGCGGCATCCACGGCAAGAACCGCCTGATGGGCAACTCGCTCTTAGACATCATCGTCTTTGGCAGGATTGCCGGCAAGAGCGCAGCTAAGAAGAGCAAAGAAACCAAACTCGGCAAGCTGACGCTGGCCCATATCGACAGGTTCGCGGCAGAACTCATCGCGGCAGGCATCAAGACCGACAAAGTATCGCCATTATTATTACCGACCTATACGCACGGACGAAAAGTTAGATAAAAAGCAGGGAAAGCAGGTTTGGGAGCGAATAGAAAGCTTGTAACTATATAAAACCAAACTAAAGGAGTTCTTGCTTTATGGCAAAGAAACAAGCAATAACGATTCGCAGTTCTGCTGCTGAATATCTCACTTTCGTCGCCGCAACAGGCGAAAATACCGAAAATATAGAAATGCGCTATGAAGACGAGAATATCTGGCTGACGCAAAAGATGTTGGCGACCTTGTATGACGTAGAAACGCACACTATTAACTACCATATTAAGAAGATTTTTGCGGATTCCGAATTACAGGAAAGTGCAGTTATTCGAAATTATCGAATAACTGCCAGCGACGGTAAAAGTTATAATACAAAGCATTATAACCTGCAGATGATTATCGCAGTCGGGTTTAAAGTTAATTCCGAGCGCGCGGTGCAGTTTCGTAAATGGGTTAACCAGATTGCGAAAGATTACACCATCAAAGGCTGGGTAATGGACGACGAGCGCCTCAAAAGAGGAACCTACCTCACTGACAAATATTTCGAAGAACAGTTAGCGAGAATCAGGGAAATTCGTGCCAGTGAGCGCAAATTTTATCAGAAGGTTACCGATTTGTATGTTACGGCTGTTGATTATGATAAAAATGCTAAGACTACCAAACGGTTTTATGCCACGGTGCAAAATAAAATGCACTTTGCCGTACATGGTCACACTGCAGCTGAATTGATTATGGACAGGGCAAACAGCGAAAAAGAACATATGGGACTAACTACTTGGCAGGATGCACCGGATGGCAAAATAAAAATAACCGACGTAACGGTTGCCAAAAACTATCTGACAGAATTTGAACTGGAACAACTCAACCGCATGGTGAGCGCTTACCTGGATTATGCGGAAAATATGACGAAACGCAAAATACCGCTAACCATGCAAGACTGGGAAACTCGCCTCAACGCCTTTATCGAAATGTTTGAATACGGTTTATTAAAAGACGCAGGCAAAGTAACTGCCGCTATTGCCAAACTACACGCCGAAAGCGAATTTGAGAAGTACCGCATCGTTCAGGATCGGCAGTTTTTATCAGATTTTGATAAATATTTGCTGGAATTGGAAGAAAAAGGCAAGAAGTGAATGATACAGCTATCATGAAAAACAGCCCGACCCACACAGTTGTGTAGGTCGGGCTGTAAAACATTATTGGTCAATAATTGCTCCAAGTTATTTCATGAGCCAATCTAAGACATTGATTTGGTGGATGCCATTATGGGAGACAGGAGGAATAAAATCCATCGTCAGTAAATATTTCTGGTGATGATCCTTAATAGATTCCAAAGGCGCTAGTTCACGCTTGAGCGTATCACCTTCGACGGCAGTATAGGCAACTTGATAATACTCCGTGCTTTCATTATTTGTGGCGACAAAGTCTATTTCTGCAGTGTATAATTTGCCAACATATACTTTATAACCGCGACGCAAAAGTTCAAGATAAACAATATTTTCCAATATATGCCCCAAATCAGCCTTTTTTGCGCCCAACAAGTAGTAACGCAGACCGATGTCAGCGATATAGTATTTGCTGCCCGTGGTCAGGTATTGCTTACCTTTTAAGTCATAGCGGCCGGCCTTGTATATGACAAAGCTTTCCAGAAGAGCATTGATATAAGTTTCGACAGTTGCAACTGATATTTTGCGGCCTGCGGAGGTTAAGGTATTGGCAATTTTTGTGGAAGTGCAGAGATTACCAATATTATCAAAAAGATACTCTATAATACTTTCCAACATAGAAACATCAGCTATCTTTTTTCTAGCTACAATATCCTTGACCAAGATAGTATGATAAATACCTTCAAGATAGGCGATAATTTCACTTTTGCCTGCCAGATACAACGTATAGGGGAAAGAGCTATTTTGCAAGTAGTTGTTGTATTTACGAATCAGATCGGTTTGCTCCGGAAAAAAGGATAGATATTCTTTGAAAGAAAGCGGCAGCATCTTTATTTCCACATATCTGCCAGATAACAACGTAGCGAGTTCGCCGGAAAGCAAGTAAGCATTAGAACCGGTTATATAGATATCACAATTGTCTAAAACGAACAAACTGTCCACGGCTTTTTGGAAATCTTTAATATTCTGTACTTCGTCAATAAAAATATAATTCATTTGATTTGGCTTAACCAGTTTTTTGATGTAAGAATAGAGTTGCTCATAATCTTTTATGGCATAAAAATCGCCACTTTCCAAATTAAGGCGGATAATCTGATTTTCTTTTATTCCGCTCTTTTGCAGATAATCACAATACAAATCGAATAAGGTCGATTTGCCGCAACGGCGAATACCAGTGACTACCTTAATAAGTTTTTTATCTTTAAAGTTTTGTAGTGCCTCTAAATATTGAGGCCGTTGTATTATTTTCTTCATACAATCACCTTCATTTCGTGAAAAGCATATCACAAAAACAATAAATTATCAACTTTTATAAAACGTATTTAACAAAAAATAAAAAGAGCTCGAGCTTGCAGTTTCGTAAAGGGGTTAACCAAATTGCGAAAGATTACACTATAACTAAAAGAAGCCTGCACAAATTTGTGCAAGCTTCTTTTACTTATATAGTCAGGTTCCCAGAAAATTGTCCATATTGTCATCCGTTTGTTTCGAGGGCCCGTTGCTCTCCAGCTTGGCACGAACGCCGCTGATGATTGCCACCGCCTGTTCCTCGGTCAAGTCATCCGGCAGCAGTGAAATGACGGTGATAAAAGGATCATCTCTGAACGCGGTCAGCAAAAAAGGATTATCCTTAATTACGTTCACCAATTTATCAATCTGAACCTTTGTATCGGCATTAATCATGATTCCTCCACAATTCTGGCATCAGGCCCATATTTGCGGATGATTTCGATGCCCATCAAGCAATTCTCCATCTTAGCGTAGCTTTCCGAAGCCGCAATGATTTCGCCGTTGCGAGCTTTCAGGTGGAACCGGAACATGCCCTTTTTATCGTAGAAGATTTCGAACTTGGGATTGGTCTGAACCTTAATCTCCTTTACTGTCTGATCTTCAATCTTTGCAACCAGCACGTTCTTTTTTATGCTCTCAATTCCGGCCCGGCAGGCGGCTTCCGAGGAATAAATCTCCGAATTAAGAATGATTTCGTCATTTGCGACTAATAGACCGAATTTGAACCCGTTAGCTGCTTTCTTGATTAGAAATTTCCCCATGTGGTAACCCCTCCTTGAACCAGATAAGTATATTTACCTATATAATAGCACCTTTATTAATTTTTCGGTATATTCTGATTAAAATAAATTGGGGGAAAATATAAATCAACAATGAGAATGAGTAATAATGTTTGATTGATATAGAAAAAAGAACAGTGGTGAAAAATAGGACATCTTTAACAAATACGAGTTTTTACGCAGGAAAATAAAAATAAGTGGCGAACCTCTGAAAGGTGAGCTGTTTCAAGCTAGGAATGACATGCAATTTCAGAATTTTGTGCGCAATAATATTGATAGGTGGTTGAGTTGATGCGTGTTCCCAAAATACTAGACAATAAAGCAAACGGCAAAGTAATTGATGAGCTAAGGGCAAATATTAGAAAAGGTTCAAAAACGTTAGTAATATCTGCCTATTTTACAATCTACGCATTTGCGGAATTAAAGAGAGAACTATCACTTATTGATGAAATGCGTTTTATTTTTACAGCACCAACATTCGTTAAGCAAAATAAGGAATTGCTCAGAGAATTCTATATAGACCACCATAACGAGAAAACTATTTCTGGCAACGAGTTTGAAATAAAATTGCGCAATGAAATGAAGCAATCTGCTATTGCCAAAGAGTGTTCAGACTGGTTGCGAGAAAAAGTAAAAATTAAATCACTAAAAAATGAAAATATGGCTCAGCCACGTCTTTTTTATATAGATAATGGAGAAGATAGTATTGCCGTTAACGGTTCAGTTGATTTTACGACTGATGGCTTAGGTGCTGCTCCTTCCAATCGAATTGATTTTAATACTTGTATTTATGGCAAAGAGTTTACTGCGGCATATTTACAGATGTTCGACGCACTTTGGAATAATACGACTGCAGTAGAAGATGTAAAAGACAAAGTGTTAGGGCAAATGAAAATTTTATATAAGGAAAATCCTCCAGAATTTATTTATTTTATTACCCTATACAATATTTTCAGCGCTTATTTAGGGGAATTAACGGAAGATAATATTGTAAAAACGCGCACAGGCTTTAAAAATACGCTGATTTGGAATAAATTGTACAAATTCCAAAAAGACGGCGTAATGGGAGCTATTGATAAAATTGAAAAATACAACGGCTGTATTCTTGCTGATAGCGTTGGTTTAGGCAAGACTTTTACAGCCTTAGCAGTTATCAAATACTATGAATTACGGAACGACCGCGTTCTTGTGCTTGCCCCCAAAAAACTTAGGGACAATTGGAGTATTTATACGCAAAATGATACGCGGAATATTTTTGGTGGTGATCGTTTTAATTATGATGTCCTGAACCATACTGATTTAAGCCGTACTAAAGGTTTCTCCGGAGAAATAAATCTGGCAACGATAAATTGGAAAAATTATGATCTCGTAGTTATAGATGAAAGCCATAATTTTAGAAATAACCCTCCAGTCAAAGATCATATGACGAGATATGAACGTCTGATGAACGATATTATTAAAGATGGGGTCAAGACCAAAGTTTTGATGCTCTCTGCTACACCTGTAAACAATAAGATGAACGATATCAAGAATCAAATTTCTTTTATAACAGAAGGGCGAGACAATGCATTTGCTGAGGTCGGAATTAATAGTGTTGAAAATTTATTAAGAAAGGCACAGCTCGTTTTTAATAAATGGACAGCATTACCTGAAGAGGGGCGGACGACAGAAAGCTTCGTTGAGATGATGAATATTGATTATTTCAAATTGCTTGATACTGTTACGATTGCACGTTCTAGAAAACATATTGAAAAATACTACAATATCGATGAAATAGGTAAATTCCCAACGAGGCTAAAACCTCAAAATAAATATAGTAAAATTGATACTTTAGGACAGTTTCCGCCGATAGAACAAGTAAATAAACTAATCAATAAATTGTCACTAGGAATATACTCGCCTTTACGTTATGTGCTATCTATGAAGAGAGAAGAATACGAACGAAAATATGATGTAGCAGTTGGTAATGGAAAATCAGTATTTAGGCAGGTTGATCGAGAAACGCATCTTATTGGCTTGATCAGGGTAGGTCTTCTGAAGCGAATGGAAAGTTCTATCTATTCTTTTGCTCTCACAGTAGAAAGAATAATTGCCAAGATTAACGATACATTAGCAGTAATAGATGATCAGCAATACAGCTATAATCCTGAGATGAAGATTGAAGAAATAGATTTTGATGACAACGAATTTGAAAATCTGATGTTTGGTAACAATGTTAAAGTATTATTGCAAGACATGGATCTTATCAAGTGGAAACAAGATTTGGAAGAAGATAAAGAAAAGCTTGAAAATATCCTAAAAGAGGCGCAATGCATAAATACTGATAGAGATAATAAACTTATTGAATTGAAAAAGATGATATTAGAAAAAATACGTAATCCTATAAATGGAAATAACAAAAAGATTATAGTATTTACGGCTTTTGCTGATACAGCAAAATATTTGTATGGAAATCTAGCAGAAGAATTAGAGAATTATGGAATATATACCGGCCTTGTTACTGGTGCCGGAGATAACCGCTCGAATATACCTTTGAACAAGGAAATTAAGCGGTCTGTTCGTATGTCCGATTTAACTTCTCTCTTGATGTTATTTTCTCCAAAATCAAAAGAATGCAGCAAAATATTTTCGGCAGTAGATGCTGAAATAGATTTATTAATTGCAACTGATTGTATTTCTGAAGGGCAAAACTTGCAAGACTGTGATTATTTGATTAATTATGATATCCATTGGAATCCAGTACGAATAATCCAAAGATTTGGACGCATTGACCGTATTGGTTCTACTAACGAAGTTATTCAACTCGTTAATTTCTGGCCCATGGAAGATCTAGATGCTTACATAAATCTAGCTAGGCGTGTAAAAGGACGCATGGTTTTGTTGGACGTTTCAGCAACAGGAGAAGAAAATATAATAGAACGAGATGAAGGCAAAGAAATGAAAGATTTGGAATATCGTAAGAAGCAATTGCAAAAGCTGCAATCTGAAGTGGTAGATTTGGAAGATATTTCGGGTGGCATTTCGATTACTGATTTAACATTTAATGATTTTAAGGTTGACCTTATGGAGTTTATGAAGGACAATCGAGAACTTTTAGAGGAAACGCCTACAGGCCTATATGCAGTTGTAGGCATAGATGATAACTTGCGTGAAACAATAAAACCAGGAGTCATCTATGTACTCAGACAGGTAAAAGGGCTTGAACAAAGCAAAGAGCAGAACGCTTTGTTCCCATACTATTTGCTTTATATAGCAGACGATGGAGAAGTAAAATTATCTTTTCTGCATGCAAAAAAAATACTGGATTATCTCAAAAAGCTATGTTCAGGACAAGAATCTGTTGTAACCGAGCTTGTTGCAGAATTTAATCGTGAAACTAACGATGGACATAATATGAAACATTACTCAGATTTATTAGAACTGGCAATAGAAAATTTGGTTGGTAAGAAGCAAGAAATAGGGGTGGCAAGTCTTTTTAGCAAAGGCGGCACTACTTTACAATCAAATCTATACGACGATATCGAGGATTTCGAATTAATAACATTTTTAGTGCTGAAATAGGAGACGATATTTATGTCAAATTTCTCTTTAGAAGAAACAAGAAAGTTAAAAGTACTGCTTAGACAGATTGAAAGTTTCATTGTTAGCGTTGAAGAAATACTAAATAATGAGAAATCAGTTGAACATTCAAGGTATGTATCATTTAAAGATATGGCAAGCATTTATAATGATCTTGCTGATCAAGTTGCGGTAATGGCTCGGGTACCATCAATATTTTTTAAATTTGACACTGGGAGCATGAAAGGATATATGGATACTCTGTGGGGAGAACAAAAAAGAATATTGGAACAAGTTTTAGTGAGCGCAAAAATGCTTTTTGCATCTTTGGAAGGCAACCTGGATTTTGTTGAAGATGAATTTGAAAATTTAGAAAACATCATTGCATCAAGACTGCGTACGATGATGTTTAAAAAGCCTGAAAAAGAAGTAGAAGTACAGAATGGGCTTGAATCTTTATTTATTGGGCGTGGTATGAACAAGGGGTTGGATTATGATAGAGAAACAGGTAAGCTTGAGTTTTCAGGAAAAGAATTCATCCCAGATTTTGTAATTTATAACCTAAAAGCCAGTGTGGAAGTTAAGTTATTAAGAGAAGGTAAAAAATCTCAAATCATTGAAGAAATAAGCGCAGACATTACAGCTTATAGTAAAATTTACGAGCGACAATTGTTTGTTGTCTATGATTTGGGTGTTATACAGAATGAAGATGAGTTCAAAAGAGATATAGAAAATGTTGGAAATATAAGATTAGTTATAATTAAACATTGACTATTAGGAGCTATTAATTATGGATATTTTTGATGAATTTTATATTCCACAAAACTGCAAAGTGAATAAGACAGTGTTCAAGAAGCTTTTTTATGAGAATGCTGCTTTATCAAATACTGATAAAGATTTATTTACCAATTCTATAGAAAAAATTACGTGGGCGTACTGTTTAAAACCGGAGACAATAAATATTCAATCATACATAGATGAGACTCGAGATTATTCAGAAATAGAAATATTTTTAGTTCAACTAGCAAAAATTAAGAGTTTAAATCGTTTAGCTGAAGTAATCATGAAATCAATTCCTTATCCAATGGTATTGATATTTGGACTAGAAAATAAATTCCAAATTTGGTCAGGACATCAAAGAATCAATTTGAATGATAACAGCAAAAATACGATAGACGAATTCGTGCAAACCCAATGGTTAACTGCAGAAGATCAAATATTTAAAAGTTTAGATATAAGGAAGCTGAATCAGAACAATTGTTTTGCGCTATATGCAGATATTGTCGATACAATAAGCAAATATAATGCTAAGTTGATAACGGGTGCAAACACAGAAATATCTGGCGAGGAAGCAAGAAAATTAATAAGTAAAATTGCTAACATCAATCAAAGGATTGCAGCATTAAGAGTTGCGTTGAAAAAAGAAACGCAATTTAACCGAAGAATGGAAATAAATATTGAGATAAAGCAACTAGAACAAACAAGGGTTAACTTAATAAGGAGACAAAATGAGTAGAAAATACAGATATATTTTGATGATATTAGCGATAATTATATTGGTAGTAATAGGATGGTTCATTAATCAAGATTTTTCTTTTTTGATTAATGATTTTTGGTTCACCGCAGGATTTCTTCTACTAATTCTTTTATCATTAGTAGATCAGCCTCATTTTTCAAAAGATTCAAATGTGTTTGTCAACGCTGTAACTGCAGGAATTTCTTTATTATTAGTTCCTGTTGAAAAACGAGATTTTGTGTTTGTATTATTCTTTTCTTGTACATTTTATCTTATAATTAGTAGTTATCTACTAATGCTACTTCGTAACGGTGAGTTAAAAAATGAAATAAAAATCGTACAAATTTTTTCTAGGATTAATAGGCAAATTGGAAAACCAGAAGTTATTTTTTCTTCATTCTTTTTGTGGGGAGCAATTAGCCAATATACAATGAATTCAATAGAATTCAATGCCTTACTATGGTTTTGGGTTATTTTTATGATTTTAAATATACCTTCTTTGGCTTCAACTATTGAAGAATTGCTTAGCAAAGAAACATATAAAATTAATGAAAATGCAGTAGGTAAAATTTTGGGGGTACAATCAAAAAATACTTTCTTAGTTAAGTTATACGAAAATAGAAAAACACCGATGAGTATTTTTGATTTTGTTGCATTTAAATATTCAATAGATAAACGGAAAAGAACAGGATTAGTCTTGGATGTATATTTACTTAATCAAGAACAATGGATTAAAGTTTTGTGCACCAAAGAAATAGATGCTTTGTTTAATGGTGATTTTGGAAAATATGAACCAGATATTGTCTATAAAATTGTCCCACAAAAGGAATCAGATTATCTTAAACGATTTATAGGAATAGTTGCAGAGAATTCATTAATAGAAAAAATTAAGTTTATTTACAACTCGAAAGTTGAAGTAAGAAATGGACAACTTGTTCAACTGTCTATTGGATCACATAAGATTTTATATCAAATTGTGCAAGGTATGACAAAGATTGAACAACTTGAAAATAAGAATGAGTCTGGTTTTATAATTGGTGAAGCGATTCAACTAGGCGAGTGGGATGAATGCAGAGCTTGTTTTAGTCAATTCGGTTGGGTTCCAAGCATTAATACCCCAATTTTTTTGGCTTCAAATATTGCGGATCCATCGATTACCGAAAGTGAATTTATTATAGGATATATACCGGGTACTAACTACCCTGTTATTATTAATAAAGAAATTGCAGTTACCCATCACACGGCAATTTTAGGCGTAACTGGCGCTGGCAAATCAGTATTTGCCAGAAATCTTATTAGCGAAATTGCCACAGATAGCACAAAAGTAATTATTGTGGATTTAACAGGAGAGTACAAAAAGTGTTTTGATAATATTGAATCAATAGTTTCAGATGCAGATGCAAAGACGGCATTTAAAGCTATAGGAAATATTGCAAAAGAAAAAGCTAAGTTTGCAAACCAACAAAAGATGGAATTGATTGAAAGTAATGAAAAAGACATTAAAGATGCATTTGATAGCTCTATAAAGAATTTCTTAGAAAGCGACAAAAATAAGGGAATATTTGAGATACCAGATATATCGAATAGTTTTGATGTTCTTGAATATACTAAATGGTTTTTTTTGGCGTTGTTCAAAACAGCTAAAAATAAGAACAGTTTTGGAAAAAGAGTATGCGTTGTTATAGAAGAAGCCCATACAATAATCCCAGAAGTGAATACAATGGGGGTATCAGACTATGCTTCAAAAGCCACAGTTAATAGTATTGCCCAAATCGCCTTGCAAGGGAGAAAATACAATATTGGATTCATTGTAATTGCACAAAGAACAGCAAATGTTTCAAAGACGGTTTTAACACAATGTAATTCTATAGTTGCGTTCCAAGAATTAGATAAAACAAGCAGTGATTTTCTATCTAACTATTTGGGTGGTGATTTTATTGCTGTGTTGCCTACACTAAAATTCAAAACAGCGATAGCAATGGGCAAAGCATTCCGATCGACGGTGCCAATGATCTTTGAGGTACCTGATATTAATGAAGATGCGAATAAAGAAAAATTAGAAATTGGAGGCTCAATAAAATGACTGAATTAAATGGAATGACACCGGATATTGCCCAAGATAATATCCAAGAACTAAAGAAGTTATTTCCCGAAGTGTTTACTGAGGGGAAAATTGATTTTGATAAGTTGAAACAAGTGCTTGGTGAGTATATAGATGATAACAAGGAGCGCTACAATTTTACTTGGAATGGGAAAGGCAGGGCCTTGCGTTTTGCACAAACTCCATCTACTGGAACCTTACGCCCTTGTAGGGAAGAGAGCAAAGGCTGGGATAATACTCAAAACCTCTATATCGAAGGTGACAATTTAGAAGTTTTGAAGCTTTTACAAAAAAGCTATCATAAAAAAGTTAAGATGATCTATATCGATCCCCCTTATAATACTGGTAATGATTTCGTTTATACAGATGATTTTTCTAACAATATAGATAATTACAAAAGAATAACCGGACAAATTAGTGAAGATGGAAGTCGAGTCAGTTCTAATAGTGAAACTAGTGGACGATACCATACTAACTGGTTGAATATGATGTTTCCACGTCTGAAACTTGCAAGGAATTTACTTACTGAGGATGGGGTAATTTTTATAAGCATTGATGATAATGAAATTGAAAATTTAAAAAAGATTTGTAATGAGGTATTTGGTGAAAATAACTTCATTGGCAACATTATTGTAAAAAGTAATCCAAGGGGATCCCAGTCAACAAAAGAAATTGCTGAGCTGCATGAATATTTAATGGTATATGCAAAAAATTTGCTTAATGTAAACATTATTGGGCATGCTCTTTCTGAAGATATGTTGAGTGAATATAAATTTGAGGAAGATGGTAAAAAATATAGGTTACTAGGATTAAGACAAAGAGGAGGATTTTGGCGGAGAAGCGAGCGACCTAATTTATATTATCCATTATATGTTAATGAAACCACAGGTGGGGTTTCATTAACAAAAATATCAAATGACATGATTCCGGTCTTACCAATTCAGCCATCAACAATGGATGATGGAACTTGGCGTTGGAGTAAAGATAAAGTATCAAATTGCTCACATGAATTGATTGCAAAACGTGTACAACGAAATGAATCTACAGTATGGGATATTTTTCAAAAGGATTATTTGGTAGCAGATGAAAATGGTACTAGAAGAACGAAGGCAAAGTCAATTTGGGATGAGAAAGAAATTAATTATCAAAACGGAACTGTTGAAGTCAAAAATTTGTTAGCTAGTGGAGCTTTTGACTATGCGAAACCAGTATATCTTATTAGACGAGCCATAGAAATGGTTGGTTTGCATGATAACGATATAATTTTAGATTTTTTTTCTGGATCGGCAACAACTGCTCATGCAATTATCCAATCAAATGTAAAAGATAGAAGAAGAATTAAATTCATAATCGTTCAACTTCCTGAGCCATGCCGCAAGCAGTCAGAAGCATATAAAAGGGGATTTGCTAATATTTGTGAGATTGGCAAGGAACGCATTCGTCGAGCTGGCGAAAAAATAAAAGAAGAAGCAGGGCTTATGGGGCAAGATTTAGATGTTGGGTTTAAAGTATTTAAACTTGATAGTTCAAATCTTAAAAAGTGGAATCCAGATTACAATGATTTAGAGACATCCATGTATGACAGTATCAATAACTATATCGACGGACGAACCGAAATGGATGTCGTCTATGAAATAATGATTAAGATGGGCCTTGATCTTACTTATCCTGTTGTAGAGCATATAATTGCTGATAAAAAAGTATATGAAATAGGTGCTGGCGGGCTTATGATGTGCCTTGACGATGAAATAACAACTGATGTTGCTCAAGGCATGATTAAATTAAGAAATGAATTACAACCAGAAATATGGAAAGTTGTCTTTAAAGACAACGGGTTTGCATCGGATAGCAACAAGACAAATATCAAAGAAATACTAAAATGCGCTGGATTAAAAGAAGAAGCTTTTACTACGGTGTAAGGAGGAAAATAATGAAGCTGCAATTTGATGCCAACTTAGCATATCAAGAAGAAGCTGTTTCCGCCGTAGTTGATTTATTTAAAGGCCAAACCCCAAAACAAGCTAATTTTTCAGTTGCTGATTATACTAAACAGGGGACTGCATGGAATGAAAACGGCATTGGTAACAAACTCGAACTGGACGAAGAAGATATTTTGGATAACTTGCAAGAAATACAGTTGCGTAACGGTATTGCGCAAATGGAAAAACTTGCAAAAGGCAAATATGATTTTGACATTGAGATGGAAACAGGCACCGGTAAGACTTATGTTTATTTGCGCTCAATATTGGAATTGTACAATAACTATGGCTTTTCTAAATTTATTATTGTAGTGCCGAGTATTGCCATTAAGGAAGGCGTATATAAATCGCTTCAAATAACCAAAGAGCATTTTGCGGGTTTATATGATAATACTATTTATGATTATTTTGTTTACGACAGCAGCAAATTAGAACAGGTGCGCAGTTTTGCTGTTAACGATTATATTTCTATTATGGTTATTAATATAGATTCTTTCCGCAAAAGTTTTGATAATCCGGACGCGGAAAATAAAGCCAATATAATTCACAGAAGTAAGGATAGCCTTAATGGTATGAGGCCAATTGATCTAATTAAAGAAACAAATCCTATAGTCATAGTTGATGAGCCCCAAAGCGTAGACACAACCCCAAAATCAAAGGAAGCAATTGCTTCGCTTAATCCATTATGTACGTTTCGTTATTCTGCTACTCATGTAGACAAACATAATTTGATTTATAAATTAGATGCAGTTGACAGCTTTGATTTGGAATTAGTCAAGCAAATTGAAGTAGCAAGTTTTGTCTCCCAGGATTACCATAACAATGCGTATATGCTATTGAAGTCTATGAATAATAGGAGAAGCCCAATAAAAGCAAAAATAGAGATAGATGCTATTGTTAATAGAGCAGTCAAGCGTAAAGTAGTAGAAGTTAAAGCTGGTGATGACATGTATGAGAAATCAGGAAGTCGCGATGTCTATGAGGGGTACATAGTTGATGAAATATATTGTGAAGAGGGCAATGAGTATGTTTCTTTTACTAGCAAACCAGATATTTTACGCATAGGAAAAGCGCAAGGTGATATTGATGATCTGGCTATTAAGGAGCAACAAATCCGGAAGACAATAGAAGAGCATCTCAACAAAGAATTAATTCTTAATCCCAAAGGTATAAAAGTATTGAGCTTATTTTTTATTGATCGTGTAGCTAATTACCGTATTTACGATGCTGATGGCAAAGCGCAAAAAGGCATATATGCAAAACTCTTTGAGAAACACTATAATGAGCTAATTAGACGCCCGAAGTACAGGACGCTTTTCGGTGAAATAGATTTAGATACAGCGGCTCAGGATGTCCATGATGGTTACTTTTCCATTGACGGCAAAAAGCAAATTAAAGATACAAAAGGCAATACTCAAGCTGACGATAGTACTTACAATACTATTATGAAAGAGAAGGAATATCTATTGTCTTTTGATAGCAAATTGCGGTTCATTTTCTCGCATTCTGCTCTGCGTGAAGGCTGGGACAATCCGAATGTTTTTCAAATTTGCACGCTAAATGAAACTAATAGTAATGTAAAAAAACGACAAGAAATCGGCAGAGGTCTTCGATTGTGCGTTAATCAAAAAGGTGAGCGACAGTTCGGCTTTGCCGTAAATACTTTGACTGTCATGGCTAATGAAAGTTATGAGGAGTTTGCCGCTAAACTTCAAAAAGAATACGAGGAAGAAGAAGGAATTCGTTTCGGTATTTTGGAGAAACATTCTTTTGCCAATATACCTGTTAAGCAGACCGACGGAACTAATAAATACCTTGGCATTGAAAAATCAATACAAATTTATAAATGCTTTGAAGAGCAAAACCATATAGATTCCTATGGCAAAATCCAGCCTAGTTTACAAAAAGCTATTAAAGAAAATGTTTTGGTTGTTCCTGCAGAAGTTAATGAATCTAAGTCAGCTATTATAGCAATATGCAAAAAAGCAAGTTCGAAACTTAATATCAAATCAGCTGATGATAAAAAGAAAATTAAACTTAATAAAGCTGTTTATATTAGCCCCGAATTCCAAGATTTGTGGGAGCGAATAAAGTATAAGACTACATATGCCGTTGATTTTGATAGTAGCGTATTAATCGAAAAATGTGCAAGAAGATTGCAAGAGAGCCTTAATATTTCTGCTGCAAAACTAAAATACTTGAAGGCTCGTTATAGTGTGACTGAAGGAGGCTTATTAGCGCGAGAAGTTGCAAACAACGCGCTTGTTTTAGTAGAGCATGTAGAAATTTTGCCAGATGTTATTACTTATTTGCAGAATCGTACTAATTTGACACGTAAAACGCTTGTCGAGATTTTGGTTAAAAGTGACACTCTGAATCTGTTTAAGAAAAATCCACAAAGGTATATGGAAGAAGTAGCAGAAATGATTTCTTCTGAAATGCGGCTTATGATTGTAAACGGAATAAAATATACCAAACTTGGCGACGAAGAATACTACGCACAAGAATTGTTCGAAACGGAAGAATTAACTGGTTATTTTGAACGAAACATGGTTGAAAGTAAGAAGTCAGTGTACGAGTATGTTGTTTATGATAGTGAAAATGAAAGAAACTTTGCCGAAAGTTTCGAAGCTAATGATAACATTAAATTATATGCAAAGCTGCCGGATTGGTTTAGAATTCCGACGCCAATTGGAACATATAACCCAGATTGGGCAATTTTGATTGAACAAGATGATGAGAAAAAATTGTACTTTGTGCTTGAAACAAAAGGCAATACTTTGTTTGAATCACTGCGTCCAACGGAATCAGGGAAAATTGCCTGCGGTTATAAGCACTTCGAAGCACTTGGCAGTCATGTAGTATTCGGAAAAGCTGATAGATTTGATAGGTTTATGGATATAACATCTGCAAAATGAAAAGCAAGTAATGAATATTGCAGTTAACTTTTTAAATAATATTACTAGACTGCTAAATTTCAAAAATGGAGGGTACTATGAAGGAACCAACCTTAGATATGGAGTTAAATAGAAGCATTCTCTATAAAGAATTAAAAAATAGATGTTCTAGTTCGCCAACTCTATCTTCAATACTGACATTAGTAAATGAGGTGGCAGAATATTCAATTGATTTATCTAAGGCTATTATCATAAATATGCCTGAATATACTTTGCATGATGAAAAGCATTTGTTTAATATGTTGTATTTGGCAGGTAAATTAATACCAAAAGAAAAACTGGTGAAGATATCAACGCCAGATTTAATGATGATTATACTTTCAATTTTTCTACATGATATTGGAATGTCGCCAAAAAGAGAAGTTATTATGGCTTGGAAGAATCAATTAGGGGAAGAAAGGAAGCTAGAATTCGAAGAAGAAATAAACGCATTTGAGCGGTTTAAAAAAGCATTTATACATGAATTGGAAGAAATTGATTCCTTCAATAATATAGGTGAATATTCGAAAGCTCAATTAATTTTAGATTATATTGTAACACAATACATTAGAATGACGCATGCCGATAGAGCTAGAAAAATTATTGAGCAATATTGGAACGGAAAAATTAAATATCATAATATAGACTTGACTGCTGATTTGGCAGAAATTTGTTTTAGTCATAATGAGGGGCACACGGCATTGTTAGATATGGAAACGACGAAGCTTTGTGGAGAGGACACATATTTATGCCTTCCTTTTGTGGCAGTCGTACTTAGATTAACTGATATTATGGACTTTGATACCAAAAGAACCCCATCTGTATTATTTTCGCATCTTGCAATAAAGGACCCTGTCTCTCTATCAGAATGGTTAAAACATCAGTCAGTATCTGCCTGGTCGTTTGGAAAAGACACAATTACGTTTTCAGCTCAGTGTAGTCATCCTGCTATTGAGGCTACTATAAGAGGATTTTGTGATTTGATTGATGATGAATTACGTAATTGCACTTTAGTTTTAGCGAATCTTTATAGTGATATATGTGATGTTGATTGTTATAAAATAAAATTGCCTGCGTATGTAAATAGAAAGAAAATTAGTGCAAAACGGGATATTGTTTCCGGTAAACCTATTTATATTTATCATGATACAAAATTTACTTTAAACAAAAAGCAAGTTATAGATTTATTGATGGGAACAAAATTATATGGAAATCCAGAGGTTGCAATCCGTGAACTACTGCAAAATTCTATTGATGCATGTTTACTTAGGAAGAGTTTAAGCGTTGTATGGAAAGATAATTATAATCCTTATATTAAAGTTACATTGGACACGCAAGGCGACATTGATTACTTAATAATAGAAGATAATGGTATAGGAATGAACCAAAATATTGTTGATAATTATTACACAAATATTGGTAAATCATATTACACATCAACAGAATTTTTGGATTTAATGGCAGAAACCAATCAAAAATTCAAACCTATTTCTAGATTTGGCATAGGTATATTGGCATGTTTCATGGTATGTGATAGCATGAAGGTCGAAACAAAAAAAATTTGTGGACCATATAGTACTGATGAAGCATTAAAAATTTCTATAGAGGGTTATGATAGCTTATTTGTTATAACTAATGGAATTAGGACAGAGCCTGGGACCAAAACAACGCTTAAATTGAGAAAAACACATCCCTGGCAGCGGATGAGTAAAGAGGATTTTGTTAATTGCGTAAAAAAACTTATTCCGCTTCCACCGTTCAACATTGAAGTTAAAGCAGCAAATACTGTTGAAATTTGCGCACCAGATTCTTTTATGAAACTTGATCTAAAATTAGATCATGACTATACGTGGAGCAGAGAAGATAATATTAAAACTGTTAGTATAAGTTTAGATTGTCCAGAACAAGGATTTTCTGGAAAAGCAGAAATAGCGTTTATAGTCAGCAATAATGGTGAAATTATGGAATCACTTGATATTTGCAAAAAAAATGTTGAAGTTGATGGCAATTTTTACACCTTATCTTCTAGTATTTCTTATGCTGACAACTGTATCCATAAGCATTCAATCAATTTAGAAATAGATGAGAATGCTTCCGTTCAAACTAATAGTAGCTACCGTGAAATTAATAATTCTGCATCCAGCATTTCTATACACGGAATCAATGTGCCTTGCAGTTTGTTTAGAAATTACACAAATTATAACCAGAAAGCGGTTTTAGAATTACCATTTCCTATACGATTTCGTTTGGATATTGGATCTACAAATGATCTGAATCTTAACTCTACTCGCACACAAATAATTTATGATAATGTTTGGTTGAAATTCGAAAAGCAATTTATATCAACTGTATGTATTGCCCTAAAAGAGAATGTTGGCGATAAATCCTGGAAAGTATTGAAAGATATCTTCATTAAAAAATCGAAAAATGAAGAATTTTGTCGTATTATTAAACAAATGTAGATAAAATATTTGCAAATAAACAAGCATGTAACCATTTGTTTTACCTCTTCAGTACAAGTTATAATAATTGAATCGTTATTATTAGGAGAATCAATCATTATGCAACAATCTATTGATAAACTTAAGCGTAATTTTGAACAACACAATATGGCGGTTTTTCAAGTCAGCAATTCTCAAGAGTTGCTTACCATATTGAATGAATTTATTAAGGATGGAACTGCGGTAGGCTGCCGTGACTCGGTTACGCTTGAACAGACGGGCGTCTTCGACTATCTAAGAAAAAGAGATATTGTCTTTTTAGATAAATACCGGCCTGGTTTAAGTCATGAGGACAAGCGTGCGATTTATTTGCGCAATTTTACGGCAGATACTTTTATCACAGGCACCAATGCGATTACTATGGATGGCAAGATATTTAATATCGACGGTAATAGCAGCAGAGTTGCGCCGATGATATACGGACCGGAGCAGGTCATCATAGTGGTCGGTACTAACAAAATAACGGGAAACGTCGATGAAGCTATCAAGAGAGTCAGACAGATAGCGGCACCATTGGATGCCAAGCGTTTGGGCAAAGGTACGCCGTGCGCTAAATTAGGTCGTTGCATCGATTGCAACCACAAAGAAAGAATTTGCAATGATTTCGTCCTTATAGCTAATCAATTCCTTAAGGACAGGATCAAAATCATTATTGTAGACCAGGAACTGGGGTATTAAAGTGTTTATAAAGCACATAATCATCTTATTAGCATTGGAGGAATCAACATGAAAAATATTGAGATGAAGGTTGAAGGGAACAAGATGACGATAACGGTTGATTTGTCGCAGCGCTATGGTAAGTCGAGCAGTGGCAAGAGTATAATTATTGCAAGCAGCGAAGGCAATCAAGCGATTCCTGGCAATGATGACATCAAAATAGGTCTTAACGTATATACCAAGGCGTAATGTTATTGCGAATATACTGCGCGAGTACATTCACAATAAAACGGCAATAGCCCGGCCAATAAAATTGGTCGGGCTATTGCCGTTTTGCTTAATTAATATGCTATACTAATGTTGATTATTGTCTTCTGACGCAAAATTACTTTTTTAGACTGGGGAAATCTACGGTAATGGACGTTATAGACTTGAAAAGGTATCTGTGCGCGAAGTTTTTAAATCAAACTTCTTGGAAACGAATCCATAAAAAGTCCAACCGGCAAAAGTAATGATTGCGCCATAGGTCATTGCCACCAGTCCCGCCGCATATAATGCGTACAGGCTGTAGACAGAACCGATAAAGGCAATAATGTTTGTTAGTTTAGCTTTATGTTTATCAATGCCAGCCTCGGCCTGGATGACAGCGACGGCCGCCATCGATAGCAGGTAAGG
Organism: Negativicutes bacterium; assembly: GCA_009930275.1. The sequence continues at coordinate 17,372 of RZYP01000013.1, read as the reverse complement.
AATGACATTGGTTACAACTGCCAAATCTACCAAGACATTGAACTGCTTGGTAAGAGATGGACTCATCGTCATCAAAGCTAATACAGTCTGAATAGCAGTGATGATCAGCATAGCGGTGATTGGTACATTGTTTCCGGTTACTCTGCCAAGCAGCTTAGGGAAATAACCTTCCTGCGCGGAGCTCTTGAAGACTTGGGCAATAGTGAACTGCCAGCCCAACAAAGAACCAAAGCAAGAGATAACCATCAGCGCCATGACGATCTTGCCGATGTTGTCGCCAAGCATGGCGGCAAAGACAAGACCGAACGGAGCTGTGGAATTCGCCAAGGCTGCATTCGGCACAATGCCGGCCATGACATTCGTAGATACGATGTACATGACAGCAGCGCCCAGCGTACCGCCAAGGACGGCAATCGGGATATTTTTCTCCGGATTTTCAACAGCATCAGTATTAGCGCAGGCAGATTCCAATCCCAGGAATGCCCACAAAGTCATGGAGATAGACATGCCGACTGCTTCGAACTGCGGATAGTTGTGAGGATTCCATGAGCTCATGTAGAGGTCGCCGCTGAACCAGAGCCAGCCGAATATACTCAAGCCGACTACAGGAATTATAACGCCGAGAATGGTAAAAGAGCTTATTCTTCCAGTAATCCTGGCACCGCCAAAGTTTAAAACAGTGGCTAACCACAGCGTGAAGATTGTCCAAATACTGACCATCATTGGTGGCAGCGTTACGCCAAGAAATTCGGAACCGTAACCTACCGCGGAAATGGCGATAGCAGTATTGGCGATGATCAAAGAAATGCCGTAGGTATAATTTGCCAGGAAATTGCCGGCCTTGCCAAAAGAATATTCAGCATAGCCTCCCATACCACCGGTTTTTTTGCTGAACATACCGCATTTAGCAAAGGCATAGGCCAGAGCCATGGAGCCTGTCGCCGTGACCAGCCAGGAAATGATTGAAATTGTGCCGACTTCAGCCAGCTTGGTCGGCAGCATTATGATACCTGAGCCCATCATATTGATCGCAGTTAAAAAGGTAAGCTGCGTGACACTCATTTTACTTTTGTTTTCCGACATGGGGAACCATCCTTTCTCAGGCCAATTTTACTTTTTTTTCAAAGCGTAGCCGTAGCTTTTGGCCTTGTTTCCTTCTTGCTCGAGATAAACACCCTGAATCTCCGGTGAGAATCCCGGGAACAGATTGATCCCTTCTTCCAGCGTCAGGAAATATTTTTGAGCAGTATCATTCCAGACTTCACCCGGTACAACGCAAATGATGCCAGGAGGGTAAGGAAGCGCTCCTTCCAGAGCAGTACGCCCTACAATCTCCGTCAGCGGGACAAGCTCTCCTTCGCCCCGAATAAACGCCCATTGCGCTTCTTGAGGACTCAAATCATATTGCGGGAAGCTCTTTTCACGGAAAAGATTTTGCTGCAAGCGTTTAACGTCGTTGCGTTTGTAGAAATCATGCATTTCTAAGCAGAGCTGACGGATTGTGTAATTCTCATAACGCTCGATGTTGTTCTTGTACACAGTCGGCAAAACCTCACGCAACGGGGCATCTTCTTTAATAAAGAGCTCAAAACGTGATAGCTGTGATACCAGATTCTGCATCTTGGTCGGCGTTTCCGCAGGCGTTAGCAAGAACAGAATGGAATTTAAATCGCATTTTTCCGGGATGATACCGTTTTCGCGCAGATAATTGGCAAGAATTGTTGCCGGAATACCAAAACCAGTATATTCACCGGTATTGACGTCAATGCCGGGAGTAGTCAAAAGCAGCTTGCAAGGATCTACGAAATACTGATGCTCCGCATAGCCGGGGAAAGAATGCCATTTTTCGTTTGGTTTGAAATCAAAGAAAGCCAAATCATTAGAGATTTCATTGGTTGTATAGTTTTCCCATTTTCGACCATTGACGTTTGTCGGAATGAAAGGCCTGATCAAGGAACAATTCCGCAGGATAGACTTGCGTGCCCTGATACCCATCTTCACGCAATCCATCCACAACCGTTTCCCTGCATCCCCCTCATGAATCTTGGCGTTGACATCCAAAGCCGCGAACAGCGGATAAAAAGGGCTGGTTGAAGCCTGGAGCATAAAGGCGTTGTTAAATCTCTTATGTTCGCAATAACGCTGCTGACCCTTGATGTGACTGTCTTTCTTGTGGATTTGCGAGACTTGTGAAAAACCAGCCTGCTGCTTGTGTACAGACTGCGTAACGATGATGCCGGGATCCTTTCCCGTCAGGTCAAGCAATAGTGGCGAGCAGTCCTTCATCATAGGAATAAATTGCTCGTAGCCAACCCATGCGGAATCGAATAAAATATAATCACACAAGTGTCCTATTTTATCGACTACCTGCCTTGCATTGTAGATAGTACCGTCATAAGTCGCGAGCTGGATGATTGCCAGGCGGAAAGGCCTCTCTTCTTTTGCCTTGACCGGATCAACCTTGGCTGCCGCTTTACGCAGGTACTTTTCGTCAAAACAGTGGCTGTCGATGCCGCCGATGAAACCAAAAGGATTACGCGCCGTTTCCAGATAGACAGGAGAAGCACCAGCTTGGATTAATGCCCCCTGATGAATAGATTTATGATTATTGCGGTCAAAAAGCACCAAGTCTCCCGGTGTCAGTAAAGCATTGGTTACAACCTTGTTCGAGGCTGATGTACCGTTCAGAACGAAATAGGTCTTATCCGCATGATAGACTTTAGCCGCATGTTTCTGTGCTTCGCAGGCATAGCCTTCATGTATCAAGAGGTCTCCCAGTTTGACATCGGCATTGCAGATGTCTGAACGGAAAAGATTTTCACCGTAAAAATCATAAAGATATCTTCCGGCAGGATGCTTGCGGAAGAACTGCCCGCCCTGATGTCCCGGACAGTCGAAAGCAGCATTGCCGTTTTCCACATATTCGCTCAGTGCCTTGAAGAACGGAGGAAGAACATTTTCCTCGTATTGACTGGCGGCAGACTCTATCTGCCGACTATAAAGACGCAGGTCGAAATCGACATTGTCCATCACGTGATATACCTTGCCCAACAGCTTTTCATCAAGCTGGGCATTATTCACCAGGACAATGAATATTGGAATATCAAATTTTGTTGCTTGTATCTCGTCTACATAGGTACTTTCTTCATTGGTCAGTACCGCCGCTGCAACATCAGTATAGTCAGTTTCCCCGACCTGTACCAATTCACGCGTAGTTTCAAAATACTTTTTTGCTTCAGGTCCATAGGCAATTTTGAATTGTTTCATACGTTTCCTCCAAATTTTTATTAGCTGGTTCCTTTTTATAAAAAGTATTAGTTAATTTTTTAGTAAGTCCCTCAGCACTACTCCACCGGCCGGCCAAGTTGTGTGGAATGTTTGAGCTAAGTAACTTACAGGTTTAATTATAGACATATATTTATGCTTAGTCAACACTTGGAGTATTAATTTATGCTACTAGGAGGTTTTATTTGTGGAATTAAATTATTTAGAAATAGGTAAGCGTTTACGGGAAGCAAGAAAGAATATAAATATTTCACAACAGCAGCTTGCTGATATTATGGGGGTTTCCGCGTCTTATATCAAAAATACTGAGAATGGGGCAAAGCCTAGTATTAAATATTTGTTTACAGTAGTAGAAACCTGTAATGTTTCTTTTGACTGGTTGTTAGCCGGCAGACAAATACAATGTATTCCTCCAACGGCACCTGACTACAAATTCGAAACAGAAGAAATTTTGGGCAAATTGCGTACTTTGCTCAATGATTCTGACCCTGATATTCGCTCCTGGGCTAAGGTGCAAATAAAGAAAGCCTTCGCAGAATATTTCGAAGACAAATAAAAAAAGCCATCAAAGATTTTTTATCTTTGATGGCTTTTTTGTCGAATTATTCAATTATCCTTATCTGAATTTCCGTCAAGAATTCTTCCGTGCGTACTGTGTACCTGTTATCAATCAAATAATATTCATGGATAACATCGTCAAGCTTTAGATTTTTTTGCTCAGCAAAAGTCAGTATGTCATGAATGCATTTTGACAGATTGCGATAACTGCCACGATAGCAGTAGCAGAGATAATCGCCGCCGGGCATAATATCCTGCAGTACTTGCATTTCCTGATTTTGTACTACGAAGACATTTAGATATTTGCCGCAGATACCATTTTTAACATCATGCAGAGAAATGCTCGCACCGATTTTCAGGTTATCAAACTGATGCAAGGCAAACCCATGCTTCTTGAGCAGACAGCGAATAGAAAAGTCGAATTCTTCATCAATAGTGAAATTCGTTTCCAATTGCACCGAATATCTCGGCTCGTAGTGTTTGATCGATACGACATTCGTTTCTTTCGTCTGGTATTCTTTGATCATCTCTATTTGTGCGTTGATAGCCGCTGTTTGACGTCTGAGCCTGGTTATTTCTTTCTTGATTTCGTCCTTTTCGTTACTGAGAAGCATCAGCGTGTGATTCAGCGATTGGTTATCCATGTATTCCTTTATCTGCTCGAGAGAAAAATGCAGCTTCCGCAATTCGGCAATTATATTCAGCCTGTACATCTCGCCCAAACGGTAGAGACGGTAATTGTTGGGTCCTCGTTTAGGCGAGATTAATCCAATCTTTTCATAGTACCGCAGGGAATCAAGACCTATATTGAATAGTTTTGAAATTTCACTGATAGTAAAATATTTTTCCATAACATTCTCCTTGTCCTTAGTATTATACTAGGGTTTATACTTAGATACAAGGAGGAAAAACACCATGGGACATGAATATTGAGCAAGTAAAGCCAAGCAGTACCCTTTAATTTTTAAAGGGGCAAGGCTCGTTCTTGGAGCCAGTATCCTTTCTTTTGGTATGTATAATTTCCATCAGCAGACAGGTATTACCGAAGGCGGAGTTTTTGGTCTTAATCTTTTGTTGAATCGTTGGTTCGATATTTCCGTTGCAATTATTGCACCAATATTGGATTCCATCTTTTATCTATTAGCGATGGCATATCTTGAGAAAAAGTTTTTGATTATTTCAGCGGTTTCTACTATTCTTTTTGCAGCTTCTTACAGGTTTTGGGAAGTATTCCCGCCGCTAATACCAAATCTATCCAATACACCATTAGCCGCGGCAGTGTTAGGTGGTTTATTTGTTGGGTTTGGTGTGGGAATTATTATTCGTGAAGGCGGGAGCAGCGGCGGCGACGACACTTTGGCCCTGATTATAGCCAAGAAAAGCGGCTGCCGATTGTCTGTAGCCTATTTTGCTTGTGACGCAGTAGTTCTTGGACTGAGCATGAGCTATATCCCAGCCGCAAAAATTATTTATTCTGTCATTACCGTTATAGTATCTTCAAGCCTGATCGGCTATATGCAAAGAAAAGCAAAGAAAAGAGCGAAATAGAAGAAATACCCGGGGGATAAAAATCTCCCGGGTATTTCTTCTATTTCTTTAAGTTAGCTATTGTAAAAAAAATATTACATTTGAGAAAAAACAGGTATATAAAAAGATTAAAGCATTTTTTTCAGCGTTTCAATTTCAGCTTTCCTGATTATTATGCACTAAACATCAAAATCATTATCATAGATCAGGAACTGGTATATTAAAAACATATAAATCATATGAGAATATGTTTGCCATAGGAGGAATTAATATGAAAAATATTGAGATGAATGTCGAAGGTAAAAAGCTGACGATAACGGTTGATTTGTCGCAGCGCTATGGTAAGTCGAGCAGTGGCAAGAGTATAATTATTGCAAGCAGCGAAGGCAATCAAGCAATTACCGAAAATGATGATATCAAAATAGGTCTTAACGTGTATATTAAGGTATAAGGTTTTAAGAATATATGAGAAAAACACCTGACTTCAACAGTCAGGTGTTTTTAATCAAGATTTTTTTATGTAGGTTGTTTTATTACACTTGGGACAAGGTGGTAAAGTATCTGTTGAATCATCTAAGTAAACTATTTGTCCGCAGTTAGTGCATTGGTACTTTCCTTTGCCAGGTTTCTCACCGGTACTATGTGACATTTTAAAACCTTCTTTCATTTATTAGTTTGGAGTTGAACGTCTATGTGGGGATACTTTTGTGCCGTTTTGTTTGACATAACCTTTTACTGGTACAATTTTCTTTTGCTGTTTGCCGTTAACACTGCTTTGTGTTTTTGCCATAATATATACCTCTTTCTCTTTTCTTATAAATTATGTTCTAGGCAAACTCAATAAATTGTCTTTGGTTGTAGAATTTGGTGAAGATTTTACATACTTTTCATGATTTACACTTATTGCATCAACAACATCAGGAAAAGGATATATGTTCACTTTTATACTACCTGGATGGGCTTTCACATGATCATGAATAGCGGCTTTTTTGAAAAAACCTGGATTTGTGCACTCTTCAATATAGATCTCATCAATTTCTAATAAATTATTGGAATTAGAACATCCTGACATCATTTTGATTTTTGTTGCTTTCATCTAAATCACCTGCTTTATTTTTATTATCTATGTCGAATTGTAAAACAAAAGAGCAAGGCGTTAGCAATATTCTCCTTTCAGCCTAGATTTGCCGAAAACATTATATTGACGCATTGCTCTTTAAAATATATAATAAAAATCCAAGTGGGGGACTTCTACCTCGAGCGATTGAGGGCCAAGATGTTTCCGGTAAAATCTTGTGAGTTGCCGCTCACAAGATTTTTTCTTTTATTTAGCAATGTAATTGATTATTTCTTTTCGCAAATGCCATTCCCGTGGCATCTAACATGTAATGTTTTGCATAATGGCTTGATGTCTCTGCAGTTAGAACCCATTATTGTCCGTATGTCTAATTTTGACAAAAAACCTTCTACTCTTTGACCCTTAATATAAACAGTATGCTTATATTTCTTCATAAGATTCTTAATAATTTCCTGTCCAATGCCAACTAATTCCTTATCAGGTATTTTAGAGCCAAAATATTTTTTTAGCCCTTGCCTATCGACGATGAACCAATCTTCGATAGATACTGATGCGACAATACTAATGACCTTTGTTGCTCCGGCTGCTTTTAAAGCGTTTGCAACATTTCTCATATTGACGGGAGGAATCTTGGACGGTTGAGAAAAAACATCTTTGTCATAACATAAAAGAACCGTTGTGGTATCATCGTCTCTTATTTTCTCGCTTATTATGTATCTTTTTAAAGAATTTACTGCATCACGCTTATAATTGCCTACACCTTTTAGATTTTTAATTTTTATTTTAATTCTATCAAAAGGGCCGTTGTTAATATTGCGCAGTTCACTTAAAACATTACGATAAAATGCTTCTTCAGTAGAGCCTTCGACTAATAATAATGCGTAGTGATTCACTCAATATCACTTCCAAATATTGATATGAATCTTTCATTATCATTGGTTGCGTCAACAAGCAAATCAAAACAATATTCACCGATATTCATATCGCAGCTTATTGCCTCTTTTAGTATTTTATTGCGTTCATGAATTGATTTAATATTTTTGAAATAAGCAATTCCACGATTGTTAGGCACACCAAAATAGATGTTTTTTAAATCTAGGTATTGGACTAAGAATGGAGAATGACTGGCAAATAAAATTTGGCTGTTACCTTTTAGTTCATTTACTATAGTTAAGAATGCTTTTAATAAAGTTGGATGAATGGAATTCTCGGGTTCCTCAATAGCAACAAGGGAACAATTCTCTAATTCCGAAGTAACTATTCTGGTCAATAAAGCTAACATGCGTTTTACTCCGTCTGACATCATGCGAAAATCAATAGGCTGATTTAGGTTTTCATCTATAACTAAGAGCTTGTGGATTTCGTCTTTGATAACAAAAGGAGCATTTTTTAGTAATTTCTCATACTCTTTACCATTTTTGAATTCGTGACTTTTGATTTGAATATCTCGAATGTTGGGGAAAAGCTGGATGAAAGAATTTTTCAGCAACTCATAACGATCTTTATAATTCTCATTTAAAGAAGCTAATGTTCTGGGTAAATCATCCATATCAAAAATATTTTCATCTCTCATCTTGAAAGGAGTCATATTATACATTTGGCTGGCATCAAGGTGACGTTCAAGGATGAAGTTTATCTCCTCAATTTTGTTTAAAATATCCATGTAGTATAAATTGTCAAATGCTTTAAGCTTGTTGATAACCAATTCATTTTTTTCAATCGATATATGGTGGCTGCATCTGCCGGAACTATTTCGCTTGTATTGAACAGTATTTTCATCTCGTTTAATAATTTGTTCATATTTCTTTTTTTCGCCTCTGGGCTTAATCTTTAAGAACTCAGAGATGATTCTTGAGCCTGACTTGTCGCTTTTTTCCCATTTAAACTCATACCCGTATTGACAATAAGAGAAATCAGCGTTTTCATTTTCTGCAAAAGCTATCTCTAATTCTAATTTATAGTTTTCGTTAGCTAAATTTTTATTAATTGGTATACATTCGATTACTTTCATCATGTTCAATTTTGCTTTATTGTTGCTGCTGATAAAATTTAAACCGAATTGTAGCGCATCAAATAAATTAGATTTGCCATAGTTATTGAAGGCAACCAATGAGGTAAGACCATCAAGCTCAATTTTTGTATCTTTTAAATTTTTGAAACCACCAATTCTAAAACTTATAAGTTTCATGATTTAAACCTCCTCTTTTTATAATTATAGCACTGCGGGAATAAAAAGCAACAAAATAATACGTTTCATATAAATAAAATTGATTTAAAAGGGTATAATAAAAATAATACGAATTAAAATATTGCGTTTACCGCAAAAGAGGCAAGCCATCCATTAATCGACGGATGACTTGCCTCTTTTGTATAAAGTGGGGAAAAACACTAAAGCAGTTTCTTTAGTGTTTCGATATCAGCTTTTCTGATTGCATTTAAACTTTTTCTTATCTTTGCGATATCCCAATCCCACCATTGTAATTGCTGCAATAGCTCGATTGTTTTGTCGTCGAAGCGGCTGCGTATTTTTTTGGCAGGGATGCCGCCGACAATTGCATAAGGCGGCACATCTTTCGTAACGACAGCGCGGGTGCCTATAATTGCTCCATCGCCGATATGAACTCCTGCCATTATCACAGCTTCGTAACCTATCCAGACATCGTTGCCAATAACGATATCGCCTTTATTATCCCAGGCATCGGTCACCGGCATACTTTCATCCCATTCTTCCGGAAAGATAGGGAATGGATAGGCGGACAATGAATTCAAGGTGTGGTTGGCGCTGTTAAAGAGAAATTTCGCGCCGCAGGCGATTGAACAGAATTTGCCGATAATCAGGCGGTCGTGATTGACGTAGGGATAATGGTATAAGACGTTATTTTTCTCGAAATCCCTGGGATCATGCACATAATCATTATAAAAGGTGAAATCTCCTACGATGATATTGGGGTTATTAATAATATTTTTAAGATAGCAAATGGTGCTATCGTTTGTTCTTGGATAAATTTTGCCAGCATCTGGCTGCATTGAACTCATCTTCTTTCAGTAATATTTTCTATGTCGGGCCATCATAATCTTTTTTCGCACAAATTATCAAAGGCATAAAATCACATCCTCTCAAAATATCAAGTATATTATAGCGCAATAATCGAAGATGTGCATTTGCTATTAAGTGGCAAAAGCTCATAAAATAATATTGATGTCCTCAAAATAGGACTATACGCTTTGCATAATTAATCTGAATCTTGCAAATTAAAGCAAGAAGGTATATCTTTGATATAGTTGGTGATTTATACAATTCAATGTTTGCCGGAACAGGTGATATATAAACATGGAAAATATGTGCGAAGATAAGAAAGACGGAAATGCGAACCTAATAGAAGAGCTGCTTTTTCTTTGTGAACCAGAGCGCTTAAATAGAAAAATATCAAATTTGGAAGCAAAGTATATAAAACTTACAGATTTAATTGCGCAAAATTATACGGACTGGCGTGGACCTGGGCAATATAGCGAGTATATTGAATTATCGAGAAGAGCCATTGATCATAACTTGGACAACGTTGAAAAGCTAGACTTGAATAGTTGCGTTGCTACTCTTATCTGCATTCATCGTGAACAGCATTTTGTTTCCGATGATGTTATTGGAGCGAGGCTACGATCAGGGAAACTGCTTAAGTTGGCAAAGAGATTAAAGAGTTTAGTGAAATAGTCGAGCTATTAGCAAAGGGAGTGACCTAGATGTTAACGATAGGTATCTTATTGTTCCCGCAAGTGGAGGAATTGGATTCTGTTGGGCCGTTCGAGGTCCTGAGTTATATTAATAAGATCAAACCAGCAAGCACGAAGGTTCTTCTTATTGCCGAATCGGCGGAGGCTGTTGAAGCCTTTAACGGGATGAAAGTCATTCCTGATGTGACCATGGCGAACTGCCCCCAGCTGGATATCTTAGTAGTTCCGGGCGGCAAAGGCAGATATGCCGCAATGAAAAATACCGCAATACAAGAATTTATTCAGCGGCAGGCACAAAAAGCGAAATATGTTACTTCCGTTTGCACCGGAGCATTTCTGCTTGCCGAAGCTGGCTTGCTGAAAAGGAAAAAGGCGACTACCTATCACACGGCCTTTGCGGAATTGGCAGCATATTCGGTGCAGGTGTTGCAGCAAAAAGTGGTTCATGAAGATAATATTGTTACTGCTGCCGGTGTCAGTTCCGGCATTGAACTGGGACTTTATTTATTAAAAGAAGAATTTGGCGTGGCTTTGGCACAGGAAGTCGCAGATAAGATCGAATATGACATTGATGTAACTAAAATCTGATGGCTATTTGGGGACGGTTTGCATTGTCACGAGATGATTTTTGTTTAGTCAGGAATTTTGCTTTAAGGGATGATTCATATGTATATTACAATACGCCCGGAAAATGAAAAAGATTATTTTGAGACGGAGTACATTACGCGTGAGGCCTTTTGGGATGTGTATCATCCTGGCTGTACGGAGCATCTTGTTTTGCACCAGCTGCGCGATGTGCCTGCATTTGTGAAGGAGCTGGATTTCGTTGTCTGTGACGGTGTAAGAATTGTCGGTAACGTAGTCTGCTCGAAGGCGAAAGTAATTAATGCTGATAAACAAGATTTTGAAGTCCTAAGTATGGGCCCTTTGGCTGTTCTGCCTGACTATCAGGGGAAAGGTATTGGTGGCTTGCTTATCAATAAAGCCATCAGTAAGGCGAGGGAACTTGGTTACAAGGGCATCGTCATTTACGGCAATCCGGATTATTATCACCGTTTTGGTTTCGTGAATGCTGAACAATTTGGCATCAAGACTGCGGACGGCGAGAACTTCGATTATTTCATGGCTTTAGAGTTATCCAAGGGCAGCCTCCGGGGCATAACGGGCAGCTTCCATGAAGATGAGGCTTTCAATGTGAACGAGGAGGACTTGAAAGAATTCGACAAGGCATTTCCGTACAAAGAAAAACACGTTACGGCTACGCAGCTAAAATGAAGTTTAGGATTTAAATTAAATAATTTAAATTAAATAATATGGATGGCATTGAAGTGATAAAAGCTAGCAGACACAATATAACGGTCTGCTATTTTTTATTGCTCAGTCTTGCACTGTAAAAAAGCCTTAGAAATAAAGTTTGTTTTTTAATAATATTTGCGGAGCGGAGAAGGAAGAAGGCGCAAAGATGTCGAAGTTGTGAGAGTTTACAGTTTGTCGCAGGCGACAAAGGGCATCAATACGATGTTTTGAGGAAAAAACGATTGAAATTTCCCAATAAATAAAGCAAATTGGTGGTGTGCCATGATCAAAAAGACTGCGTTAATGACGGTTGCGGCAACTTTATTAATGACTTCGGTTGTCTCAGCGGCAGCTAATCCTTTCGCGGACGTACCGCAAGGACACTGGGCTTACTCTGCGTTGACAAGGCTGGAACAAGACAAAGTTTTGCCGGCTGGCAAAGATTATGACGGAAACAAAATAATTACACGCTATGATATGGCGCAGTTAGTCGGCGCGGCGCTAGCTAATAAGGACAAATACAGCACTGATGTGCAGCATAACGTTTTGCCGAAACTCACTGACGAATTTGCCGATGAACTGAATAACTTAGGCGTACGGATTGCCAAGCTGGAAGCAGCCGATGACAACGTTAATTTCAACGGTCAAATAAGATGGCACTATGTTGATAATTACAGAAGCAGGCACGACAGCAATGACGACCATCAACTGCGTTCGCGTCTTTACATCAACGGCAAAGTCAACGAGGCGTGGGACTACCATGCGATGCTGGAGAATAAGCATGACTTTCATACCAATGCGGAAGAGGGAAAAACGGCCTTTGAACGTGCTTATGTCACTGGCCCGATAGGCATTGTCAAGGTTACAGCCGGTGCTTTCAGCAGCCTGATGGCAGAGGGTAATATTTATGATACAGGTTTTGACGGTATTCGGTTCGAATTCGGCGACGTTCTCAAATACAGTCTTCTCTATGGTGAGGCGGATATTGAACGGGATAACAAGATGATCGTGGCGACAGCCTCCTACAAAGATTATGACTATGACGCTGCAGTCGGCTACCACCGTCTTAATTACGACGAGGGTGCTCCTGAGGATAACACCATCTGGACTGCCGGCGGTAATTATGATTTCGGCAATTATTCCCTGGGGGCGATGTATCTACATGCCAGCGAAAGGGATGCCAAGGGCGACCGGGATGGCTATGTTCTGACCTTCAAGCACGGCAGGGTGAAGTCATGGAAAGCCGGCACTTACGAGATTTACACCAAATATTATGAGCAGCCTGTTCATACTTATCTATCACATACAATGACCGGTCTGGCCAACTACATGGATGGTTTCAAAGGCTACTGCGTGGGTGCGCAGTATGCCCTTGCGGAAAACATTGTGCTGGGGGTAGATTATTACGACCTGCGGGACAAGATAACGGATGAAAAGAACAGGACTATCTGGACACAGGTTATTTTCAACTTCAAAATCGATTAAGAGGCGATAAAAGTGGGACTATATGACAAAATAATCAACAGAGAAGCGAATGTAGCAGTGGTTGGCCTGGGCTATGTGGGGCTGCCGCTCGCCGTTGCCTTTGCAGACAAAGTAAATACGATTGGTTTTGACGTCAATGCGGAGAAAATTGCTAATTACCAAAGCGGCATAGACCCGACGCAAGAAGTCGGTGACGAGAAAATCAAAGCAACTCCGCTGCAATTCACTACGGATGAAAAAGACTTGCAGAAGGCCGCTTTTATTATTGTAGCGGTACCGACGCCGGTCAATGGCGATGAAACGCCGGATCTCAATCCGGTCGTGGGTGCGAGCAGGATTGTCGGCAGGAATCTTACCAAAGGCAGCATCATTGTCTTTGAGTCGACTGTCTATCCCGGCGTGACGGAAGATATTTGCATACCGACTCTGGAACAAGAATCCGGACTGCGCTGCGGGCAGGACTTCAAAATCGGTTATTCGCCGGAAAGAATCAATCCCGGGGACAAGGTGCATCGTCTGGAAAACATCATCAAGATCGTTGCCGGCATGGATGAAGAAACGCTGGAAGAAATAGCCGCGGTTTATGAGCTGATTATCGAGGCGGGAGTTTACAAGGCGGAGAGCATCAAAGTCGCTGAGGCGGCGAAACTCGTAGAAAATTCACAGCGCGATATCAATATTGCGTTCATGAACGAATTTGCGATGGTTTGCGAGCTGATGGGCATTAATACGAAAAGCGTGATTGACGCGATGAATACCAAGTGGAATGCGCTGGGTTTCTATCCCGGCCTGGTAGGCGGGCACTGCATCGGCATCGATCCTTACTATTTCATTTACAAAGCGAAAATGCTGGGTTATCACTCCCAGATTATTGCTGCGGGCAGGAAAATCAATAACAGTATGGGCAGTTTTGTCGGTGATGCCGTGATTAAAAGTCTGATTCAGGCCGACCAGAACGTTCGTCATGCGAACATTTATGTTTTTGGCATTACCTTCAAGGAAGATTGTCCGGATGTCCGCAATTCCAGGGCTTTTGACGTTTTGAAACGTCTGGCAGAATATGGCATTCAGACCAAGGTTGTTGACCCTGTGGCTGACCAGAAGGAAGCAAAGCAGGAATTTGGCCTTGAACTTGTCAGCATGGAGGAAGTCAAGGAGGCAGACTGCCTGATATTTCTCGTTGCGCACAAACAATTCAGAGAGCTCCGGTTGGCTGAGATTGACGCCTTATTTAATCGGCAATTAGCGAACAGTAAAAGAGTAGTAATTGATGTGAAGAGTATTTTTGAGGCAAAGACCTTTAAGAATAACGACTATATCTATTGGAATTTGTAATGCGGGAGGGTTGCTTTAGATGAGAAGCAAACGAACTTTGATTTATTTGGCGGCAGGTGTTGCGGCCTTAGCGATAATGGCTGCGGTTTTCAGCTATCTGTTCTCTTCCAGCCCTTTGGGCAAAGGGAGAACCGGCAGCGCGCATCTGCCATCTTTATATAATGCTGATGCTGAAATCAAAGAAGCAACGGCCAATTTGCGCGCTAAACCGGAAAAAGCGCAGATAATAAGCGGTATGAACTCGGCAGCCAATGGCATCGTCCTGACCTTCGATGGTCTTGCGGATGCTGCCACGACCAGGCAGCTTCTCGATTTACTGCAAAGGTATGACGCTAAAGCGACCTTCTTCGTCGCAGGCATGAGAGCGGCTGAAGAAACTGAACTGGTCAGCGAGATTGTCAAGGCAGGGCATAGGGTGGAAAACTATTCTTTGTCCGGTCGTATCGCTCTGGAAAAACTGCCCCAGGAGGAACTGGTGCAGGAGCTATGTACCGCACAAAAAATAATTAAGGTGACAAGCAACTCTTCGCCCGTATTTCTCAAGGCGGAGGGCACTGTTTATACGGATAATTTGCTGCAGGTTGCTAAAGCCTGTGGCTTAGCTGCTGCCGTAAAATCTGACAAAGTGCTGGAAGCCCGCAGTTTGCAAAGCTATGAAGCGGCGGTGGGCTATGTGCGAAAGATCCAAAAAGGGAGCATTGTCTCCTTCCGGCTGGAACGGCCTAAGGCTGAAAAGCTGCCGGCGGTCAAGATTTCAGAGCAGCAGCCGGCGAAAGACAAACAGCCCGGTCTGAAAGAGCTGAATAAAGATAGTGCTAAGGACAGCGGCGAAAAAGAAATCCTCAAGACTGTCGAACTGTTTTTGCAAGCTTGTAAGAACGAGCAAGTAAGCACTGTATTTTTGGAAGTGCCCAAACCACAACTGGCAGCAGCTTCCTGGTCTGAGAACTTATTGGCAGAGCTGGCTTTGCTGCAGGAAAAAGCGGGTGAGCTTATTGGCTGCAAAACCGCTTATGCCACACCTGTTCGGGAAGGCCTGGAGGAGTTGCGTGTTAAGAATAATGGCAGATTGGCCACGGAGATCAAGACTATTCATACTACGGAGAGAGCTATCAACTATAGCTTTGCCGGTATTGCCAATGAAGTATCTTTGAACGCTGTGCTGACTGCTTTAGAAAAATTAAACGGCAAGGCCACCTTTTTCGTTACCGAAAAAGATATTAATAAATATCCCCAAGCAATCGCTAAGATCATTAATTCCGGCAATGAAATCGGCATAGCGACCGTCTTCAATGAAGGCGACAATTTCTATACGGAAGCGGCGGAAATTTTGCGCTGTGATGAATTGCTGCGCACAAAATTTGGCATTACCACGGACATCGTCAAACAATTATGGGGCACAGTACCCGAGGAAACGAGGGAAGCAGCTTCTGCGACAGGCAAATATCTTGTTGGCCAAGTCTATACCATAACCAAGAAGCAACACAAGGACTATAATTCCGCACAGGCTATCAGGAAGGAGCTTTTTCCGAAAGGGATCACTTCCTTCAGTATCGGCCAGCAGATTTTCTTCCGTCTGGATTTTTATACCAATCCCTTGATGTGCAGCGAACTTTTGCATGAATTGCAAAGCACTATGGTTGATAATATTGCCTATGCGACAAGCAGCGATAATACCGGCATCAACCCAAAGAACGACTCGAGCTATAGTCTGAAAACTGTAGGTGAAATGCTGCATAACGATCGCTATACTTATGAATACCCGGTACAGGAAGCAAAAGTGCCGCAGCACCTAAGAAGCGACTTCAGGAGTTTCAAAGTGGCTGATGATAATTTGATTGATTTGATCAACAAACGTTTTATAGGCAAAGGCGGCAGTAACAGCGTAGATAAGGCACCCGGGTTCTCCCGGCAGGAGGTCAAGCGTCTGGATGCGGCGGGACTGGTACATACCAACGATAATGTGATATTTCTTACCTTTGATGATTGGGGCGGCGATGACGCCATTAATAAGCTCTTGTATGTTTTAAGGAAGCACAATGCCCCGGCCACCTTCTTTATACGTACCAATAACGTTCACTACAATCCGAATCTTTTGCGGGCCATTGCTGCCGACGGTCATGAAATCGGCTCGCACACTGATAAGCATTTGCTGATGACTAAGTATGACAGCAATACCAAGAATTACGTCTCCATCGTCAACAGGGACGAATATATGCTGGATTTGCAAGAAAGCTATAACAAGCTGGCAAGGGTTGTGGGGGATGTAGAGGTTAATGGGAAATATTCTCTGACGAGATTTTTCCGCCCGCCGACGCTGGTAATCAGCAAAACCGGGTTGGAATGCGTGCTTGCGAGTGGCTTTGAATATATAATCGAAGGTTATAGCACCAAGGATTATATCGCAAAGAGCTATCTCAAGATCAGATATTCCATTGACAAGCAGCTCTACCGGGACGATGGCAGCCTGCGCAAGGGTTCAATCTTTGTTCTGCACATGGGCAATGCCAGTGCTGACATAGCGGCAGAAGCATTGGATTTTATCCTGACGAGAAATGAACAGAAAAGTGATGCAGATCCAGGCAAGTTCAAGGTCGGCCGACTATCCGACTACCTGCGTGATGGCTATGACCAGGGTAATCCCAAAAAGAGCCTGCGACTTGAGGCAGAGAGAAAATTGGCGCTTATCCAGCAAAACAGATAAGCATGGCGGGTAAATTATGAAAAATATTTTGAAAAATAAAGAATATAAAGATATTTTGCTGGTTGAAAAGCCTGACCGACGGCTGCTGTCCAAAGTGCCTGATGCTGAAGGACTGCGTGTCAACAAGGAGAGACGTGGCCTTGACGAGGCTGGTACTGCGGTTGACCTTAAGACACTGATGGACCAGGAACATAGCGGCACTCGCTATTTGGTCGATTATGATGTTGCTGTGGAATATAGAGGCGAAGACGGCGCAAAAATTCATTGCCAGGCTGTCGGCAAGGACATATCTTCGACGGGAATGCTGCTGGAAGTGGCGGCAGAGGATGCTGCTGACCTTGCTCACGCCAAGTCAATATACCTTTCGTTTGAAAT
>RZYP01000270.1 GCA_009930275.1 Negativicutes bacterium | reverse complement strand
CTGCACCGCGTTGAACACCGTCTGCCGATCGGCATCGAGCCCCGTGCTCGCGTTATGTGCCGCGCGCAACAGGCGCCACTCGTCGTAGTCGAGGGGGATTTCCGGATGTTGCAGAACCGCCTTGTACTCGGAGGCAAAAACGAAGAAGTCCTTGCCGAAGCTGTACAGAAACGGCTTCTCGCCATAGCGATCACGCGCACAGAAGAGAACGCCACGAACGCTATCGTAGAGAGCAAAGGCGAACATACCGTTCAACCGATCCAGACATCTTGTCCCCCAAGCCTTGTAAGCTTCGAGAAGCACTTCGGTATCGCTGCTTGAACGAAACTGCACGCCAGCCCGGCGCAGATCAGCACCGATCTCGCGGTAGTTGTAGATTTCGCCGTTATAGGTCAGGACAAAACGCCCTGTTGCGTCGGCCATGGGTTGGGCGCCGGCGGATGACAAATCAAGAATTGACAACCGACGATGCCCTAGCACAATGCGTCCGTCCGGTAATTCACTCCATATACCTTCCCCATCCGGCCCCCGATGGGTATTCTGGCCAAGCATTCTGCAAACAACCTGATGGCTCATCCTGCAGCCGATTATTCCTACGATACCACACATCATTCGATACCAAGATTGCGCAACTGCTGTTTTTTGTAGAGTGATGGCATAAGCACCATCAACAAAAAAAATATACTTTGTACAGGAAAGACAAGCGCCGTCTTCATGGCTATCCAGATTTTGCGGCATACCGAAGCATAAAGAAAATCTGCTTTAATTTTTGATAGTTTATACATTTTTAGAGCGACACGTTTTGCATTTCGAAGATTATTTTCATCTCTAACACCTTTAGATAATGCTACATCAATATCACGCAAATAATTTGCCATAATGTTTTCATTTCTACGGTGTATCTCTGCTGTTTTTTTAATTACATTATCAGCAGACACAGTAAAAAAATGCGAAATATTATTATCATGAATACGGTATTTAACCAATATATCTTCAATATAGCCAACACCACCAAGCAAATGGGATCTTAAAGAAATAACTCGATCTTCACAAATCGTTCCGGGCAACATATTGCCAAAAAATTCATAATTTCTTTTCGTCCATGCATGCGTAGAACCTTGCAGGCCGGAAAAATAGCAGCAAACACCATCAGACAGTGCCCCAGAAAAGGGTTTCCCGGTGTGAGTAATTCTAGTATTGCCATATGCATCTATAACCGATGCATCAGAACACAATGAATCGTATTTTTTGCTATTCAATACCCAATAATTTACTATTTTTTCAACGCGAAACAACTCTGAAATATCATCACCAGCAGCTGCGACAATAAGTGAACCAGAAGATTTACTATTTATAAAGTCAATATGTGCACCAATTCCAAGATTTTTTTCATTTTGATTCAAAATAACATTGTGATGACCAGAGTAATTTTTGACGCACTCTTCCATCATAGAGAATGTTCTATCCTGCGAGCAGTCATCAGAAAGAATGATCTCCAACGGCGAATAGGTCTGCGCGAGCGCACTCTCAACCGCTTCCCGAATAAACCGCTCTTGGTTGTAGGCAAACAGCGCGAACGTCACCAACGGTTTAGAATTAAGAGGCGAATCTTCAAAACAATCGTACATCACTTACCGCTTTTAATTATAAATATAAAACATGATAACAGAATATGTTCTTTAAAAACTATAACATTCGTAAAATAATTGTAATAAAATCACACCAAATAATTATTAAAAAGAATACGCAACTTCTACCCTAAAACCCATTTCCCCCCCGGCACTTTCGAGACCACACAACAAATCTTATGACTTAAGCCCAGCCGACTACCCAACTGACGCAGACAGAACACACAAACAATCAAACAGATAGCAAATCCCATAATTGTCGCCGGGATGACTGCAAGCAACAAAGACGAAAGCAACGTAACCAGAGCGATAGGAAAGAGAATGGCAAGAAGACTGACCACACCTTGAGACCAGCTAAATTGGATAAGATGGCGCGACACCAACAGCATGCCAATGGTGTACAGAATATACAAAGCCATGAATGCCATCGCCACACCAGTTAGCCCATTCACCTTCAATCCGACCCACAAAAGTGCGACATGCGTCAATCCGAATATGGTCTC
>RZYP01000269.1 GCA_009930275.1 Negativicutes bacterium | reverse complement strand
TATTGTAGGTATTTGCAGAACCATAGTTGTTGTAATGAGCCAAGGACAAATAATAGACACGATCCTTCATAGCCTTGCGGGTGTCTTGGATGGAACTCCACCAGTAATTGCAGCAGGATTAATGGTTCCAATTCAGATGCTGATAAACTTTCTTATTAATTCCGGATCTGGCCAGGCAGCTACAACAATGCCAATAATGGCCCCGTTGGCTGACATCCTTGGAGTACCGGCACAGACTGCAGTACTAGCATTCCAGTTTGGAGATGGATTGTCAAACAGCCTTTGGCCGACAGCTGGAGTGTTGATGGCATCATTGGCTATTGCTGGAATACCTTATGAAAAATGGTTAGCTTTTGTTATTAAACCAATGATAGCAATGTATATTACTGCTACGGTCCTTGCAATGATCAGTACATACGTTTGGGCTGTATAACGCTTTAATTAAATTTTGTTAGCTCAGCCTTAGTAATAATCATAAAGGCTGAGCTAACAAAAAATAAAAATATTTATGAATGTTAAAAATATAAGTTTGAGTATAAGTAGTTTTATTAGAATTGTAAGTGGTGAAGAGGGGGCTTTTCCTTTTGGAATCGATAAGAATAGATAAATTTGACATTTTAATTTCAAACGGCACACTGTTTACTATGGTAGAAGGAGAAGAGCCCCAAAAGGCTTCTGTAGGCATTTCAGATGGAATAATACAAGCAATTTTGCCTTCTGATACAGAGTGTTCTGCCAAAGAGATATTTAATGCTTCAGGAATGTTTATCACTCCTGGTTTTGTTGATTCACATGTACATGACGAATACTTTGAAGATACTGATACTGTACAACACTCTTTGATCAAACAGGGTGTAACTACGGCAATTGCCGGTCATTGCGGATTAGGCCCATCAATATATAAATGTCTGATAGAAAGACCAAATCCGTGGCTTAATCTTGGTTATATGACAGGTAATTGTGCATTGCGTGAAGAAGCGGGTCATTCTGACAGGTATACAGAAGCAACAGAAAAAGAAAAAGAGAAAATGTGTTTGCTGCTTGATCGATCCTTGGCAGAGGGTTCTATGGGACTATCACTAGGCCTTCAATATGCCCCTGGGGCTTCATATGATGAAGTGTGCAGGCTTGCTTCTGTAGTTGCGAAACATAAAGAGAGACTAATTACCGTCCATACTCGTTATGCAGGGAAAAAAGCTATAGATGCGGTGAATGAAGCAATTGCCTTATCGCGCGATAATAATGTCAGAGTACAAATATCACATCTTGCGAGTCAAACTATGCACTACACGCAGCAGTGCATAGACCTTATTGAAAAGGCCAGAGCAGAAGGTGTTGATGTTGCGTTTGATTGCTATCCCTATGATGTCTTTTGTGCGAAAGCAGGTTCTGCCGTATTTGACCCTGATTGTTTTGAGAGATGGGGTAAAGGGCCGGAGTGTCTTTTGGCTGTTTCCGGACGCTTTGCCGGTGAAAGATTAACATCTGATAAATTTGCCATAATGCGCGAAGAAGAGCCTTCAGGTTTGATTGCAGGATATGTCTTAAATCAGGAAGAAGTTGAGATGTGCCTCCTTCATCCAAGCTGTACTGTTGTGTCAGACGGTCTTTATACCGGTGGCACCGGAGTTCACCCAAGGCTATGCGGGACATTTCCAAGGGCTTTTAATTTTTTGAAAAGCAAAAAAATAGATTGGACAAAAATAATAATGAAAATGACATCTATGCCGTCGGATATTATGAGGATACCCAAAGGAAGAATATCTATTGGATCAAAGGCCGATATCATTGTCTTTGATCCAGATAAATATGCTGACAACTCAAGTTTTGAAAAACCATTTGAACGACCCTCTGGGATGTACTTAGTGGTCATAAATGGTAAGGTCGCATTTTGTGATGGTTCTGTAGCGAAGCACCCTGTGGGAGAATTTTTACTGAAATAACCCAACTTTCTTTTCTAAATTTGAAGATACGAATACTAAGAGACGGAAACTTCTTATGGTGAGGAGGAGTTTTTTAAATGAACAATGACTACGGCAGGATAGGGATTCTTTGCTGGGAGGCCGGACAGGTGCCCAGGGGGCTTGTTCAGCTGGAAACATTGCCCGGGAACAGCACAAACCCAAAGTCATATG
>RZYP01000268.1 GCA_009930275.1 Negativicutes bacterium | reverse complement strand
GCTGAAACATAGTTTAGTATAGAGTTGTATGGTTTCTTTAATGTTACTATGTTTTCAGCTGCTGAATTTTCAAAATTAAGTGGAATTTGGTGAAGCTGGAATCCATGTTTGTTTTCAGCTTTAATTATTATTTGCATTATTCTTCCTCCTTCATCTCTACCAGGAGATCAGCGAATATTTTGAGAAATGGGCTCGTTTTGTTTGCGTAACTTTCTAGATAATGCAACTCAGTTGCAAGTTTGTACAACTCCTCATATTCAAATATGAATTCTGCCTTATTATTATTATTCACTCTTGCTAGCATGTTTACACCCCCTTCAATTTCAGGCAAGTTGGAGTTCTCAGACAAAACCCGTCTTTATCTTTAATCAACTCTAAAGCCGGATTTCCAAGAAGCACTGTAAGTGTACAATAATCGCATTTGTAGGACAAATCCGGATCGTAGAACTGGCAGGAGTAATTGCAGTTGACTCCCTCTGTAACAATAATTGCCTCAAGTGCTACTTTTTGTCTTTCAACCATTTACGGAACCCCTCCCCTCAGGATAAAACCATTATACCATGAATCCCCCAGATGGTCAAGGGGAACATTTTTTCTTTCTATTCCTACTTGTATCCAGCTGGATTGTATACAATCCGTACTTCGCGCGGGGGTCTGGTGCACAATTTTCATAATTCATCTTTTTCAGACTATTTTAAAGTATGAAAAAACCCCTCCATTGTTTTGGAGGGGTGATTAATCTAATTGTTATCTTCAGCGTTTTCAGCGTTTTCAGCGTTTTCAGAAATGTCGTGAATGTCCGGATCAAAGTTCTCTTCCACATAGGTTTCGATGAAATCCGCGAGAACTTTCTGCATCGGAAGAGAAGCCATCTTAACAATTGCCTTGAACTTCGCGTGAACGTCCACAGGAACCCGAACCGTAACAGTCTTGCGAACAACCTTTTCAACCTTCTTGCTGTCATTGTTAACGATATTAAGTGTAGTCATTGTATGTAATCCTCCTTGGATTTTGTTTGGAGGGGAAAGGCTCTCCCCTCTCTCGACTGTACCCACATATTATATCATGAAGCTCGGAGCTTGTCAAGAGCGGTTTCAGGACTTGCTAATCTTTCTTGTTCTACAATCCAGATTTATTCGGCTACCATCAATACTCTGTTGTTGAAATTGCTGCATTTGTATGACTTCCCAGACTCTGACCAGGCTCGGAACGTATGGTCAGTAAGCTTGTCAATGTAGTACAGTCCGAGAGAGCCATCCTTGTAACCTTTGTCAAAAGCTTCTGAGCTCATTTTCAAAACCTTCATCCGAACCCCTCCCCTCAGGATGAAACCATTATATCATGAAGCTCCTGGATGGTCAATAGGCCCTAAGGCTCATCCTTTAGTCTTTCTTTTGGAAATAGTCCGGAAGCTCGTACAATGCGAAGTCAGTCAGTTTGAAATGTTCCATCAGTTGCAAACTTGCTTCAGTAAACATTGCTTCAGCGATTGTATCTTGTCCAACATCTGTAAACGATGTCAGGTAGGAAATGTCGCAAGTATCCTTGCTTGTTACTGACGCAACAAAGTTGTCGTAATCGTCTGCAATCTCCTGAACAATCTGATTGTACACTTTCTCGACAGTATGTGGTGCAACATATTCCCTATCTTCTTTGAATGGAATGTGTGCAATCGCGTCTTTTCCAACAATATAGGCTTCTCTGATGTCAGGATTGGATAGATAAAATGCAATATCCATTGCGGATGGAATACAGTTGTAATTCGGATGTGTATGCACGTCGATCGCATGGTCGCAGATGTCTAGCATGTTGAAGTATTCCTCTGGAATATCAATGCTGTCGTCATGCTCTCCGACTACTCTGTGCATGAGGAAAATTCCGCCGTTCATGTCATCCGGTATGTTGAACAGCATAGAAATTTCAGTGTTTGCATCATTCGGAATTTCTTCCGCGATACGTCTGAAAATTTTGCTCATGTCTACTCTCCGATCATAGGGATTCCATCGTCAGGAATCATCAGAACTTTTCCGCCGATAGTGCTACCCTTGTACACGTTGCCCGTTTCGGAATACGCACGGAAGCGGAACTTGGATACAGGCTCGATGTAGTAGATGCCCAAAGAGCCGTCCTTGTAT
>RZYP01000267.1 GCA_009930275.1 Negativicutes bacterium | reverse complement strand
GCAACTGCCGGAAATTCTATAGGAGCATAGTGGCGAGAAGCACCATCCAGACGCACAGCGGCATTGTTGACTACTATATCACCCAATTCAATTTTTTCTTGAATAGAACCCGTTGTACCTACGCGAATAAAGTTCTTAATACCTATTTGCGCTAGCTCTTCCATGCCTATACTAACTGAAGGGCCGCCCATGCCAGTCGAGCAAACAAGTATTGAAGTATTTTCAATTTTTGCCAGCCAACTAGTGTATTCTCTGTGCGCGCCAATGAATTTGGCCGCTCCCAGTGATTTAGCCAGAAATTCAACTCTGCCGGGGTCTCCTGGCAGAATTGCAAACTCCGCTCCTTCAACCATTGCAGCTGAAATGCCTATATGATATAAAACTTCGTTATAGTCTGCGGTTCTGCCCATAAATGCCACCTACCTTGTATATGCTATTTTATTATAATTCGCTATAAAGATATTAGTCCCTGCTAATAATTTGCCATGACATTAAAAATGCCTGCGGCAAATTGTCGCAGGCAAATTTAAAACCTTTATTCGGCTGTCATTTCACTGATCACTACTTCGTCAATATCGTCATTTTCTTTCAACGTAACGTCAATTATCTCTTTTTGCGCAGTCGGAACATTCTTTCCGACAAAATCGGCGCGAATAGGAAGCTCCTTGTGACCGCGATCTATCAAAACAGCCAATTCGATAACTTTCGGACGCCCCATGTCAATCAATGCGTCCAGAGCAGCCCTTATAGTACGACCGGTATAGAGAACATCGTCAACAAGGACTATAACTTTCCCCCTAATATCAAACTCAATTTCCGTTCCATGGACAATAGGGTTATAAGCCAAAGTAGAAAGGTCATCACGATAAAGTGTAATGTCCAGAAAACCCACCGGTACTTTAACTTTTTCAATATTTTCAATTTCTTTGGCAATGCGCTGAGCCAACGGCACGCCACGGGTACGAATACCTACCAGAATAACGTTCTCCACGCCTTTGTTTTTTTCAATAATTTCATGGGCAATACGCACTATAGCACGGCGCATCGCTTCTGCATCCATTATAATATTTTTCTTTACCAGTCTGCTCATAGCTTCTACCTCCGTTTATAATCTAAAACTGACCGTTCCTCAAGCGCGTAATAATTTTTTTCATATCCTCTGGAAGAGGTGCCGTGAAAGACATTTCTTCTCCCGTCCGTGGATGCTTAAAAGTTAATTCATAAGAATGCAAAGCCTGTCCATTTATTGAAAAAGGCGTCTTTTGCGGCGAATACTTAGGATCGCCAACAACCGGATAACCAAGATATTCCAAGTGAACGCGTATCTGGTGCGTTCGTCCTGTCAGCAAACGGCAGCGCAAAAGTGTAAACCGACCGAAACGCTCCATGACCTCATATTCAGTAATAGCATCTCGTCCATTTTTGCTTACAACGGCCATCTTTTTTCTATCCTTGCTATCCCTGCCAATCAAGGTCTCAACTCGACCGCTGTCTTGTTTTACATTACCCCTTACAACAACAAGGTATGTTCTGCGGGCGCTCTTAGTCTGAATTTGTTCGGACAAAGAAATATGTGCCGCATCATTCTTTGCTACAACGATAACACCGGTGGTATCTTTGTCCAGCCGATGAACAATACCTGGCCGTATAACTCCGTTAATACCTGAAAGATTTTTGCAGTGATAAAGCAGCGCGTTAACAAGGGTTCCTGTATAATTGCCCGATGCGGGATGAACAACCATGCCGCGGGCTTTATTTATAACAACAACATCCTGATCTTCATAAAGAATGTCCAGCGGAATATTTTCCGCTTTCAATTCCATCGGGACTGCTTCCTGATAGCGAACAACGAAAAATTCCCCTTCTTTCACCCTGTGATTGGCCTTAACAATCTTAGGACCAATGGATATTCTTTCCGCGTCAATCATCTTTTGTACATTGGCACGAGATATACCAAGGCGCTCAGCTAAAAACACATCCGACCGTTTTCCTTCATCGTCAGCTGTTGCCTGTTCTGTTTCTATTGTTTCGTTGTCTTCAATTCCAGTCTTATCGTACTCCATAAAATCAATCCTACTCCCACGCATATAGCTATGTCAGCCACATTAAATATCGGCCATACACGAAAATCAAAAAAATCTATAAC
>RZYP01000064.1 GCA_009930275.1 Negativicutes bacterium | reverse complement strand
TCTTTATCCAGAAATTTCCCCAAATCAATAATCAATTTGTACTCAAATAATATATTCTCTTCAATAAACTTAATATAAAACTCAACCGGCTCTGCCGCAGTAAGGTTGCTGTTAGGTATAAGCTCTAGCTTATTTACAGCAATATTAGGAGTGTTAATGTTATGGTTGCTGATATTCCCGATTGAAATTATATTTTTGAGAACTTCCATAGCGCCAATGATATTCGTCTTACCGGAGGCATTCGCACCATAGATTACCGCCGAACATAAACCTTTGTAGGTCTTTTTTCCAGCTTTTTTGCTTAACACACTGTAATCTAGATCCTTTTGTTTGGGCGCAGGTTCCATAGAAAAAACTGCTTCGTCCTGAAAAGACTTATAGTTTTTTATCGCAAATTTTAATAACATTGCTATTCACCTCTTTTGATGATTATAGCACCATTATATCATTTTGCCAACTTTTGGCAAAATGATATAATGGTGCTATTGATAAATAGTATTTGTGCACATTTTATAAGGCTAGATTTCTCGATTACGCTCGAAATGAAAGAATAAGATATCCACCTATTAATTAAAGTATCTCTTATAACTGTATTAAATCCAACCGCCTTGTTTAGAAGACCATTTTTTAAAAAACTCGCCTTCATACACATCAATATTACATATTGGTTCTAAAAACAAGATTAGTCTTTCAACAATACAATTAAACAGGGGAAGGTCCATTTGAATTAATGGCTTATAACGTTCCCACTGACTAACCAAGAAAGAATTTTCAGCAAATCTACTTATTCGCTGAAAACTATCAGATTCATACTGGGTACCACGATGATGAAGAGTCTGGCGTATAGCTTCGTGCAATTTTTGCCCATCAAAATCAAACATACTTGACAAATAATAGATATCAAAGAAATCTTTCATTCTGCTGCTACCTTCCATTCTATTCAAGATTGCATCAAAAAATCAATATCTTGCGTAGCACGACTCTGAAAATCTGTTAATGCAAACACATTTGATAACTTAATTTGGAACCCCTTGCCTGGTTTTTCAAGCGGGACAAAACTGACGCAGCAACATCTTTCATAGCCATACACCTATAGTAGTTCTGACTTTTTTTTCTATTCTTAGTTCTTTTGCATATATCATTAGATTAGGAATATTTTTTTTAGGATCCTTTATGTAAGATTGGATTGCCTTGTTATATATCTCAACATCCATCTTATTCATTTGACGAAGACAGTCACAAATTATTCGTTCACGATCATATATTTTCATAGAAATACCTTCTATCTTGCAATCATCTACTCCTATTTTCAAAAGTTTAGCCTGCATATAGAATGGTTTGACAGTTGGATAATCAATCTCAAACCGTGATTTCGTAGAATTCTTATCAACCGCAAGACTCCATGCAGCAGGTGTTCTATCCGTATAGCCATAGTAGTAAAGAGCTGTTTCCATGCAAACTATCGCATCAGGGAAAAGCTTGGCAATCGTAGCTGCTTCACTAAAAGAATGGTCATCTTGCCATTGATAATACCCATAACGTATTTTTTCGATGTATCCTTCTTGTATAAGCTGACATAGAAGCTTGTAATAAATGCCTGATTCAGAAAGTTCCTTAGTACGCATAATGCCATTATGAGTCATAAATAGCTTTTTAACATTTTTAATATCCATGATGACATCCTTTCACAACTTTAGGAAACTTTTTTCTCTTAAGCGGATAAAGTTCTAAATAAAGACTACCTCTTTATTTAGCTTAAGTCAAGAATATAAGATGGTGTTGGCGGGAAAACTACTAAATAGTGAATTGTTCCCCCCTATTTGTCCATATAAAAAAGCTAGATTTCTCGACTTCGCTTCACTGCGCTCGAAATGACATAGGTCATATTCGGTCAACACCAAACCTTATCTTTCATTTCAGATTTTTCTTTTCAACTTCGCGTTCAATCTGTTTTATGCTTTTTTCAGGGGTAGGCAAATCTTCCGGCATAGTACCGCCAAGTTCTTCAATCGTTTGCCGCACCTTTGCTCCTACCTCGAAATGAGTCTGGTTTGCTTGTTCTTTACCTTGAATATTATCTCTACGCAATTTTTCTTCTGTTTGAGTAGCACGGAATAAGTTGGCGGCTAATTCGGTACTTCCCATGTGATCCAAAATCTTCTGGCTCTTCTTTAAACCTTTATGTTCATGAATTGCTTTCATATCCATACCGCCATATAACCCTTTATAACCGCAATTCTGGAAAACTGCATATTCGATAGGTGCTTCAACACCTGCTTTTTTCGCCGCATCTGCCAACGCTTTGTTGTGATTAACTATTTCATTCCTGATTGCAAGACGTTTTTGTGCTTCGCTAAAGCTATCGTAGTTTTCTATTATCTCCTGCTGTCTTGTTTTGACAGCGAAATAAGTCTGGCCAAGGGCAATAATCTCTTTACGTGGATCACCGTTCATAACAACCAAATAGCAGGCATATCTCGAAAGCATAATATCATCGATTGCTTTGTCGGCAACACCAGCGCGTACCATTTTCCTGGCGTCAGGAAAATGGTCTTCAACCGCGTTAGAGCTGTTTTTGCAAGCTTCTTTTGCTTTATCAATTACGTTAACAAAGTTTTCCCATTTTGCATACTCCAGAACTTTCTGCAGTTCTCTCGCATGCCAAAACTCTTGCCCTTCTTCATTTACATGCTTAATACTATCAAAAGTATCAACGCTATACTCCACAATGTCACTCAAAACCAAGACCTCTTCTCAATTTATTATCACAATGAACCTACTTTATTATTATAGTTCTAAAGCAAAATTACATGTCGATGGGGACTGTCGATGGGGACGGTCCTAAATTGTCACATTTTATTAAACTGCCAATGCTGCTCTCACCTTTTCAAAATCTATTCTTTCCTGCTCAAGTCTGACACCTTTGCCTAAAATATCGTCCTGCAAAGCATGAAAAACCTGCTGTTCTGCGTATGTCAGTCTTGCCAGTTCACCTTTAAAAGCTTTGTTTTCGACACTCCACAATTTCTGATGTGCCATTAGGATTTCTTCGGTCATGAGCATTGAGCAAGTTTGCGGCAAAAAGCTCCTTACTTCATTAAGCATAGCAAAACCATGAGTGTCAAGATCTCCCCAATAACTAATATTTTTATTTTTTAGCCACGCAACTTTCTTCAGTATATCTACTCCATAGCCTAAACCGAAAATTACTATGCTGTCTTTGTGTAATGGGAAGCTCAGACCGTTTATTTCGTTTTCAGTGATAAATACTTGCTTAATGCCTAAGTCCAATAATGCTAGCTCTTCCACTGGAATCGTAAGATCAGAAACACCTTGCATGTAATATTCTGGGTCAAGTATCCTAAGCCTTACCTGTACCGGTTTGACACGCAGTCCGAATCTTTCTTCAAAACAAGAGGTATCTGTTGTAATAGCTTCCTGTCTGAGCACGATATTCAGCAATTCGGTAAACAAGGCTTTACGCTGTTCAATAAATTTGCTGTCAATACCAGGTATTTCTAGTTGTCGCAAATACAAGCCAGATTTTTCATGGTGCTTAAACCACTCCAAAACTGACAATATACCTTGCCAATCATTGCCATTTGTCAATACTTTGTGTGGATATTTAGCAATCCAAGGCTGCAAAAGCGACCATTTTCTTGCTATATATGCTGCTATCTCAAGATATTGCTTCGCTTCACGTTCTTTTTTTAGGTAACGCACGGCATCCCATACAGAAGGTATTACCGCATGGGTTGGCAATGAGTTGCGCCCTGATTGACGATGCGCAATTTCCTTTTCGAGCAGTTCATAGCCAAACCCTATTTTGTCTTTGCTGTTGTTTTTCAAGTTTTTTATCCACTGGGCGATTTCTGCGAAGCTCTCGTTAATATCTTTGTTCTGCGGTCGCTTCAGCGGCATTTTAAGCGGGAACAAACCGCTAGGTTCCAATAATTCCCGTAAAATTTGTCCAGAATCCCATTTACGCTGCATCTGTTCCTTTATCCATTGCTTGTCAGCCCATAATGTATCCGGCACTTCGTGCTGCCTCCCTTGTTTTGCGTTCGCTTTCGTACTCCTCAATAGAGATGTTGCGCAGCTTGGATTGATGTTTAATATCATCATGCTGTACCAGCCCGACATGCGCAATATATTGGGCAATTGTCGGTATTTTGAGCAGCGGCGTAACTATCATCAGCTGTAAATCAAGTTTTTTGAATAACTCCAATCCAAAACGGGCTGACTCGTCTGAGCTTTTCAAAAATGCCTCGTCAATAACGACAAATCTGAATGACCCCACACCGTTACCTTGTCCATCTAAATCAAAATGATAAACAAGGCTAGCTGCTAGTATAGTATAAGCCAGCTTCTCTTTTTGCCCGCCTGATTTGCCGCCGGAATCAGTATAGTGCTCATATTCTTCACCTGTCTCGCGCCAACACTCTGAGGCAGAAAACAAAAACCAATTGCGCACATCAATAACTTTTGCTGTCCAGCGTGTATCACTCTCAGTCTCTCCCTGCCGCCCGCGGAAACGTTCAATAATAGACCTTACCTGCAAAAACTTTTTCTCAGCGTATTGTTCATCTTCAGACCCTGTCAGAGCACCTTCCGTACAAGCCTTGAGCTCTACCCGAAAGCTCTTGATTTCATTGTCGTAGGTTTCTTCATATTCCAAACGTATAAAACGTCCTTCACTATAATCAATGCTGCCGAGCGAACCGTTGATTTGCTCAATATGCCTTTTGATACTGTCCTGTTCTTGTTTTAACTTAGCTTGAAAAAGCGCGATCTGGTTAAGCGTATTTTCATGAAGCAATTGTTGAAACCGTTTTTCGAATTTTGGCAAACCGTCCTTATCCAAGCGCTCCTTCATAAAAAAATACTCTGACAAGCTTTCCATACTTGCATCAATATCACGTGTTTCTTCAATATATTGATTCTTAAAACTCACCATATTACCTATTATGGTATCTCGCAGTCTCCGCGTCTTATTTACAAGTTTGTCCTGTTCACCACTTAGCCAATCGCCATAATCACGTTCCAGCACATTGGCATTTTCCAAATTAAGCAATTTGTCGGGCAGCGCTTTGTTTCTGTTTTCTTCAAGAAAACTATATTGTCCACATATTTCAGTGGTCGCTTCACCCGCCGTTATCTGCAAGCGGTTTACTCTCTTTTTATATTCAGTTATCTTGAAGCTGAGATTATTTTCTTCGCTACGTCTCTTTGCTAGAACTTTTTCTTGCAGACTGTGACTCTTTTCTAAGTCGTCAAGGCGCTTCTGGAGGACTTTGAAGCTATCTGCCTCTTCCAATATGCGTTTGTTTTCCTCCAGCTCGGCAAGTATTTTCTCCATGCTAAAAGTGTCAATCTCAGCGTAATCTATCACCTTCTCGAGATTGCTAAGCGCAGTCAACCTTTGTTGACTCTCCATTATGCTCTTGTTAATTAATTTCAGTTCTTCCTCATAAAACTTTTTCTCTTCCTGCAATTTTTGCTCAGCCTTTAGCAAAGCGTCTATTTTCTTTTGATTAGAAAAACCAAGTATATACTGTCTACGGTCATTAATGGCATATCTATCGTCTTTCTCATGTCTGTTGCCCTTGGTTTTAATTTGTCCAGCTTTGGTGACAGCCATTGTTTCACGTCTAAACTGCTCACTTGTTTCACAGCATACATGAGTAAAACGTTGTTTCAGTTCTCGGTTCAGCCAAAGACCAAATGTCGATTGCGGTTTAATAATAAGCTTTTCTGCAACGCTTTGGGGGGAAACAATTCCTATAGCGCCTTGTGAAAGTTCTGAACGCACCCTGTAATATACAAGTTTCATTTTCAGATTGGTATGATCAACCCATTGCATGACGGCAGAATAATGTTTTTCAGGAACAAGCAGCGACAAGCCAAAATTATGCAGCAGTCTTTCAATGGCACCTTCCCAAGGTTCTGCGTCTTCTTTAACTTCCAATAGTTCACCGACAAACGGAAGTTCTGTCTCCTTAATGCCAAGATTAGCACAAAGCTGTGCCCTTCTTTCTATAAACATACTTGGTATACTGCTGCGTCTTGAACGCAAGGATTCCAATTCCAAACTGTTTTTCTCTATTTCTTTGTCCAACCGGCCAATTTCAGCTGCAGCGACCTGATAATCAGCCTCCACTGTACTTCGCTTATTATCTTCTGCAAAACGCAACTCTATCAATTGTTGCTTATTACGAATAAATTCTTCAATGGAGCTTGGCACAGATAAATGTAATTTTAACGCATCAGCGGCGTAAGAAGCTTTGCCTTGACGTATTTTGCCTAGCAGTTCTTTTTTGTCCTGGACTTTTTCCTTCAAAGCTTCCAGTTTACCGCCGCCCACATCATAGATATTTCTTTCAGTCTCCTTGATCAGTCTCACCGTATCCTTCTGTTTTTTCTCGGCCTGCTCCAACTGGCTGCTGGCCAATTGCCATTCTTTAGTCAAACTATCTATTGTTTTATTCAAGAGTTCTGCTTCCTGCCCTGCAATCCAATATTTTAAGGCAGCACGCACCTTTTGAAGGAACTCCTGTTGCTTTTCCAATTGACTGCATCGCATTCCTTGTTCTACGATTGGTTGCAGCAATGCGACCTGTCTTTTAGCCTTAAGCACAGCCTCGTGAGCACCGTTCAAATCTTGAAAATGGTTTATAAGTTTCTTAACTTCTTCTCCCATTAACGAAGGCTGGAGCATATTGTTGCGAACAAAATCCGTCAGTTTTTCCACTTTTTTCATAGAAATAGTTTGTTGAAACAAATCTAATGCCTGCTCATATTTAATACCTAATTTATCACGAAAAATTTCCGCATAGCGGTTATATTGATCGAACACTTGTGCGTCTGAATTCTGCAAACGTTTTTTTAATACTCTTACATCTTTGCCAAAATTAGCAAAATCTTTGCTGATGGTCAATGCCCGTTCAGAAATAACATAAAGGCGGGAGGGCGGTTTCTGTTCTTCCTGGTACCAAAAAAACTGGGCTAACGTAACTTTTTTTTGCAAAAAAGCATCTTCGAAAACTGCAAGAATAACAGAATATTGATGTGCATCCCTTAAGGCATCTGGCTGTCCATAGCCTTCCGCCCCTTTCTTTTGTCCGAAATATCCTCGTACATAGGAAGTTACCGTTCGCTCCTTGGCGCCGGCATCTGCGGCTTTGTTGTAAGCTACTCTACGTGGGGAGACAAGCAGCGTTGTTAAAGCATCAACCAAGGTTGATTTGCCGGAGCCAACCTCACCTGTCAGCAGTGATGTTTCTCCTTGAGGCAAAAATGACCAGACCTTGCCATCAAATGTGCCCCAATTATAAACTTCCAGTTTTTCGAGGCGAAAACCTGTCTGAACTCCGTACTTATATGCAGTTTCCTCATGCACTTGATCAAACAGGTTCATCCTTCGTCACCGTCCCCCACTGTTTCATTATTTGCATAAGCCTTATAAACATCCAATTGTCCATTAATGTTTTGCAGCCATTCCGCATTGATAAAGCTGCGCAAAATTCTTTGCACTTCAAATAAGTCATCACTGTTTCTTAAGCGGCGCAGAAAACCCATTTTTTCGACACGGTCTATGTACTTATCAATATCTGTAACGAGCTTCGCTTCGTTTGTGGTATCTTTTAAAAACAGGCGCATATGCTCCGCAATCTGCCCTCGAGACATAATTAGGCGTTGATCTCCCGTTTTCGTATCAAACTCCAATAGACGTTTCCGCAGAAGAACCAATAGCAAACTCACAGGATAACTCAATGGAAAGCGTGGTATCAAACGCGGAACAGCAGGCTCCCCTTCGCTGTAAATCCTCTGTTTAAGATATGCATACCCATCCATTTCATCAATAGTCAATGTCAAACCAATCTTACTGACATAATCCTCCATTTTGTATCTTTGTTCTATGATTGTCTGCCACACAGTTGAATCATTTTCTTTAAAAACTACATTTTTAAAAAGCGCTACCAACGCTCGTGAAAACTGCATCTCCTCAGTTAGACTCATTTATATTACCTCCTTAGCTAAACGCGTTGAAAAATGATTTCATCAAAACGAGCAATCTTTTGTTTGCCGTTCTCATCCTGCCACTTAACCTCCGCTTGTTTATCCGCTTTGAAAGACGCCTGTTCTTTATCTCCAGCAATTACCATATAGGTAATAAGCTCACTGAGTCCTAATTCCAAGGGATAATGTTCAATAATCTCTGATAAAGAAATATTGCCTTGTGCCTGCAGCAGAAAATCAATCCTGTCTTTTAATTTCCCCTTATCTACATAAACCTGTGTGAAAAGTTCTTCCGTAGAAATATTTTCATCTCCGGCAGTGATCACATCATCTCTAATTTCTGGTCTTTGCGGTGGTGTAAACAGCGGCCTGTCAAGTGGCAGAGATAGTTCAGGAGCAACACTATCAATTACCAACTCCCAGGTTTTCGGTATATTATTGCGGACAGCAACTGCTTTGCCCTCAATTTCCTGAATAATTTGACTGATCCTGCGTTCTTCCTCTAAAAAATTCTCATCTACATAACGCCTTAATTGTTCCGAAAGCACAGCAACAGTTTCTTGTACATGTGCTCCTGCATTAACCCAATCTGCATTAATATGGCGGACATTCTGCTCTGCAGCCAGTTCTTTTACAGCTTGTAAGGCAAGAACCTTATCAATAGTTGTCTGAAAATCCTCTTGTGACCCGGATGACATCAGATAATTCCAAAACGCTGAAAAACTTTTGCCTTGTTCCGACTGATTAATTCCGTCCTGTTCATTGAAAATCGTTGCCAGCAATTCTCCTTTGCCTTTATTCCATATTGCTATTTTTTCTCTCATGCTTCTGTCTAAATCTCTGAAGTTCTGTTCAACCGCTCTGAAATCGGACATTATTTCTCTGGCGATTGTCATCGCCTGCCAAAACCGCTCTTTAACTTGCGTATCATCCAATAATTCGACCTTGCCGGTTTTAACTCTGCTGATTTCTTGCTCCAACTCAGCTTTGCGACGTTCCAGTTCTGCTAAGCGCAGCTCAGGATCTGATTCAGACCGCTCAGCAATTTGATGCAAAAGGTCAAAGACTGTAATCAGCCGCGATTCTGTACCGATAAATGTCTGTTGCCGTAAACTCAAAAGCCACTCTATTGCTTTTTGTGCCAAGGACGTAATATCAAAATAGGGTTCATCGTGACCCGCAGGATAAAATTTTCTTAGCCAGCCATGTTCGTCATCTGCCCATTCATCCAAATACTCTTTTGCAGTCCGTGGGAAAATGCGTTCATCACGTCCTTGATTGATACGCTCAATGAAATTGTCTAGGCGCCCAATTAATTCTTGCTCACCAATCATCCGGCGATTTCCAGCAATGAATTCTTTGTAGAGAAAAGCGGCAGCCATTGGCGCCTGCTGTGACGCTAATAAACGCCAAGCGGAGTTTTGCTTTCTCAGCAATTCCAAGAATTCAAAAGACATATGTTCCGTAAAATCTCTTTTTTGCAGTTCCATATCGCTACCTCAATTAAAAAAATAGTCTGAAGCAAAGACACCAACAACTCCCATTTACTTCTGCTCTCATTTATTTACTCATACAAAAAAGCACCATAAATAACTCTCAGCCATTTACCTGAAAGTTATTTATGGTGCTTATATTTTTCCCCACTAGACCACTCTATCATTGGAAGGCCTCCTCTTTAAAACTGCTTTAAAGATTACCCCTGAAACTGTTCCTTTGATGTGTATACATAATCATACGATATTTAATTATAACATATTCGTTGTTTACCTTCCGCTTCGCACCTGTAAAATCAGTAATTAGCAGCATATTTTTGTAAAATTTTAAACCCGAGATTCCTCGTCCTACGTCCTCGGAATGACAAGTCAAAGGACTTAGTCATTGGTTCAAGCGAGTATATGACTGTACAACGCTCGAAATGACAGACTAGGTAGCAGCGTCTCAGCCTTAATAACAAGATTGGATACGTGTTAGCTGGTTATATTAATACTTTTTCGCACCCCTAGTTTACTCAATTGAACTAATTGTCCTTTTCCAGCATATTCTTTACCGCCTTGTCAAAATCAGAAGTTATTTTTTGCGTCTTGTTAAATTCGTCGTATTCTTCTTTGGCTTTTTGTTCGGCAAGTTTTTTGGTAATCCGGCCTTTATCTCTCAAAATTTCATACTTACGGAAGGCCAGAAATTCATTGATGCTTTGCGCAAACTCTGCCATCGTAAAAGTATTTTCACGCTCGATCAAGTCCTCGATATAATCAAAATATCCTGTAATGGCCCTT
>RZYP01000266.1 GCA_009930275.1 Negativicutes bacterium | reverse complement strand
TCAAGCCGAGAAACTGAAGGAGTATCAGGCCAACAAAGATTATCGCAAGAAGATAAGACGGTTGAAGGAGTATTTAAAAACCGAGCAAGGCAAGATAGATGCTGTTCCTCTTTCGGTGATTGAAAGCAATGTCAGGATGGAGGTTATTCGGCAAGGAAAGACGATGAGAGAGGTTGCAAGGCATTTAAACATTTCAGAAACAAAGATGTCGCTGTTGTTCTCCGCCAAGAAGCTATCTGCGGATGATTTGCGGGCGATTTGCGAGTATCTGATGACCCCGATGGAGAGAATGCTCAGGCTACCACGTGGAGTGTCTGTAAAGCGACAGGATGGCGTTCCGAAGGATTGGTTGGAAGATGATTTTAGAATGAAAAAAGAATAGCATGTCTCGCAGCAGGAAAAAAGCAATATATAAAGACAGGGGGTTCCGTCCATATTGGAAATACGTAAGAGGCGGAATCAACAATGCGGTTCGCGGCATTCTTCACCTGATAGACAAAGAGGATTGCAATATCCCAGACCCGAAAGAGATAATTAACGACTACGATTATTCTGACTATACCTTTGATTGTGAATACAGGAGAACCGAGTCAAAGGAGTGGAAAGATAAGCTGTCGAGAAAATAGGGGTGTGCCGGGAGGTGCGCCCTTTTTTGTTCACTTTTCCCGGTCGTTCAAGTTACGTGAACCCACTCGTTCGGTGAACAAGAACCCATAGAAAAGGGGAAGGTCTCCCCTCCCCCAAACAATTAAAACCAGTCATGAAAACTTTCCGCTATCAACCCGTTCGGTGAACAAGAACCCTTGTTCAGCCATTTTAATTGTTGAAGCAAATGGAGCGAAAGAGTCATATATTCCCTAATCTGCTCCTCGCTTGGCAGTCCGCTACTGTAGCCGTTTATAGCGAGCAGAGTGTCGCACCCCGCACAACTACCATAATAATTATGCGTGAAAACGTAATCTTCAGAGGAGGGCTGGTATGTGTCTCTCGGTATTAAAAATATCTGAGTCCCCTGGCAGCCACCATCATCAACAACTGTTATTTTTTTCGGGTTGAACCCGTCTATCACAATATCAAACAGCTTTTTAACAATGCAAACATATTCAAGGTAATCATTCTGGTCGTGGGTTCTGAAATACTCTTCAAGCTCGTGCTTCCTTTCTTCCCACTTTTCTACAAATTCTTTAATCATAATGTTTTTGTTTATTCGTTCATATTGTCGTATTATTTTCTTGAAAACCATCCATGCTCCGGCTTGGGCATTAATCGCTCCATTATAGAGTCGCTTAGTATTGTCATTTCTTCCACGCATCCGAGGGGGCAGTAGAGGCTTATCTTCATCCTGTATGTTTTTACTGCTAAATAGTGGTCAATGGCCGCATAGCCACGTGCCATCTCGGCGTGATGATCTACCTCCTCCGGGTATGTCAGATTTTTCACCTGCAGTTGCTGTTGGCAAAAAGGGCATTTTAATGATTTTAGCTCCACTTCGTTCCCTTTGTATCCGACTCTCATGTTTTCGAATGTTTGCTTATCCATTTTGTTCTTGTTTATTCGTTCGACTTATCTCAACCCGTTCGGGTATATCTAACCCTACGACGCTAATTTATCCTTAATGCCCTCCACAATTGTACTTGCGTCAGCCTCTGAAAGTCCGAGCATCTGCATCATCTGTCTCTTCACAGCTTCCATCTTGTTCACGTCTGCCGTCTTATCGGGTGTTAAGTATGTCTTACTTCCCGTGATGTTGTCCGCAAAGGATGAGATGATGTATTTCTCCGTCATATTAGTATTCTTGTGCCCCATCATTCCGCTGATTTGCTTAATGGAGTACCCATCTAAGTAAAGGTTGGTGGCAAAGCTCCTACGTGCCGTATGAGTGGCAACAAACTGCCACTTGGGGAGCGTTCTGCGCCCACCACGCTGATACAATGTAACAGGCTCATCAATCCCCACCTTGCGACAGATGATTTTGATGTACTGCCCTACCAGCGGTGCAATGATAGGATCGGGGTAGTTAAACTCCCTCAGCTCGTCTATTAACTGCGGCACAAGCGGATGGAGAGGCATTTTTGCTGATACCTTGCTCTTCTCAGCGGTAAACCTTAACTCATTGCCGTAAAAATTGGCTTCGGTTAAGAGCGGGTAA
>RZYP01000265.1 GCA_009930275.1 Negativicutes bacterium | reverse complement strand
TCTTTCATTTATCACTTTAGAGGTTATACTTTTTCCTGCAAATTCAACATATTGTATATACGACCCAAAAAGAATATGCGATGGATCTTTTCCAATGAGCAGGATGCCGGCAACTGTCGGGCAGTCTTGTGCCGGATCAAACAACTTTAAGGATGCCAATTGTTGCTTAATCCCCCGTTTATCGCCTTTTAATATGTTAGCGCTTACCATTTTGGGTAAATATTCAGATTTGAATAAATCCAGATCCAAATCATCAATGGTGGTATGCAAACACGGAGTGGTATCGAATGTTTGTGATTTTACTTCGCTTTTTTCACGAAGAATTCTTAATTCTTCGTCATTTGCTTCCCCTCGTCTCGGCCCGATACGGATATACACCGTTCCTTTATATTTCACGGGAGTATTCTTGCTCGGTTTTACTTCGACAACGGCGATATCGCCATCAGGAAATGAAAACTTTTCGACCATCAATGCCGGTTGAGGTAATATGTTTCCATCAGAACGTAATCCGGCCAAATTTCTTAACAGCTCATCCGTCACCTTTAACCCGTTCAATGAACCGTCATCGTAAGCTCCTATAATGAGGTAACCCGGAAATCGTTTGTTGGGCAGGTCATTTGCAAAGGCACAAACAGCCCTTGCAAATTTATCGGTATCTTTTGTTGATATTGTTCTTTCTACACGTTCGTTTTCAATATCTTTCAATAGTACCTTTATTTCATCTTTTGTAATCATATTATGCCCTGAAGTTTAACACAAATATAGTGAAAGCCGAGAGGAAAGGCAAGCTCGCTTGAACTTGCCCGAGGCGCATCCTATATTCTACAAATGTACTTATTTATTCCAACATACCGATTAATTCTTTTTTCATGTCGTCATCAATAGTCCGGTATCGTGCAAAAACTTTACTACCCTCTTTATGGCCACTTAAAGCTCCTACCAGGTTCGGATCTTTGACTTTTTTATAGATATTCCCAATGAAACTGCGTCTCGCCATGTGAGAGGAAGCCACCTCGTATAAAGGTTTTTGAATTTCCTCACGGGTTTGTTGGTCAAGAACCGTAACCATACGGTCAAGTCCGGCTCTCTTAAAGGCTTCTTTTATTTTGCGATTATAGTCCTGCTCCGTATTGAATGGGAAAAGACTTCCTCTTTCATAATCCTCATACTTGGCTATTAGTCGTTTGGCTGTATCATTTAATGGTACACGAACTGTTATCGCCCTATCTTCTTTTGTTTTTCTCGGTATATATTCGATAGCATCACCAATAATGCTCCTATAAGTCATTTTGTATAAATCACTCACACGACAACCAATAAGACATTGAAAAACAAAGATGTCCCGTTGAGTTTCCAATTCTTTGTTATCGGACAAATCAGTTTCCAAAAGCCTGTTCCGCTCCCTATTAGTAATATATATGGGTGTCCCGTAAACGATTTCTCCGATAGTAAAATGTTTGAACGGATTATTGGATGTATACCCGTTATCGTTCGCCCAAATAATGAAACTGCGGAAGCGGAGCATCATATCTGCGACTGAATTTTGTCCACGAGGCTTAGGTATACCTTTGGGAATTTCATTACCGTTCTCATCCAGCCGAGGTGGACGTTTTCTTTTTGGGGTTTTAACGGCTACTTTAGTTGAATATGGAATCTCTTCGTAAATATCAGGGTATTTCAGGAACGCATCTTTTTCGTTACCAAGAAAGTCTTCAATCTGGTGCAATATATCTACTGATAAGTTGGCGAATGACATCTTAAATCCTCTATGTCCTTCTTTTTTCTTGAATAACTCAAAACGGCATAAACTTCGCATTATTACTTTGAAATTCTTTTGGCGTGCTACGGATAATTTGTGAGTGGAAAGATATTTTCTCATCACATCAAAGAAGGATTCTTCAGTTGGAGCAACAGATATGCGAGTAGGCTTATGAAACTTCTTTATTTGTTTTTCAATGAAAGGTCTATCTATTGTACTCTTGTCCTCGCTTGTGTTTACTATATTTTCGAGATAATCGGTCAGAGCTTTGAGTTTAGAGCGTTTATCAAGTAACAGCTCTCTTTCTTCTCCCTGTATTAAAGGAATATTTATGTCATTTTTCTTTCCCCAACGCTTGCGGTCAACCCAAATGCCGGAAGTTGCCCGAAT
>RZYP01000264.1 GCA_009930275.1 Negativicutes bacterium | reverse complement strand
CGTGAACTTTGCATGTAAGTTACACTAAACTTCAATAAATCATAGAAAATAATCTGAAAACCAAGTAAAATCAATGGTTTTCGCTTGCAAAACGATGGTAAAAGTAGTACAATTTTAGTGTAACGGTTACACTAAAGGGAGGACGCTCATGTACTACGATTACACGGTCAAAATCCCTCCAGTTAGGGGCAAGATAATCACCAAGAAAAAGGGCGATGCAACCTACGTTCTTTTTCAATACAGCCAAAAATATAATGCTGATAAAAAATATGCTGTACCTCAGCGTGCGATCATTGGAAAGATTCATACAGATGACCCTAGTGTTATGTACCCCAATGAAAAATTCCAAGATTATTTTCCAGAAATCACCCTGCCCGAAGAATTACCTGATACGTATCGAAGCTGCGCTTTAAAGATTGGATCTTATGCGGTCATTCAAAAAGTGCTACAGGAATATAGACTGCAAAATCTTCTCGCTACTTGGTTTCCCAAAGACTGTGGTCTGCTGCTTGACCTCATGGCATACCTGATTGTCGATGAAGAAAATGCCGGTCAGTATTATCCGGATTTTGCGTTTGGCCATCCGCTTTTTTCAGAAGGCATGAGAATCTACAGTGATTCAAAAGTGTGTCGGTTTCTTAAATCGGTCACCAGAGAACAGATTATCGGGTTCCTGAATGATTGGAACAAAAAACGCGATCATAAACAACGTATTTATATCTCGTATGATTCAACAAACAAGAACTGTCAAGCCGGTGACATTGATATCATCGAGTACGGCAAGGCTAAGGATGAAAAGGGACTGCCTGTTTTCAATCTTGCACTGGCATTTGATAAGACCAATCGAGTTCCCCTGTTTTACGAAGAATATCCGGGTTCAATAACGGATGTCTCACAGTTCGAATATATGGTAGACAAGGTAAAAGCGTATCATTACAAATCGGTCGGCTTTATTCTGGACAGGGGATATTTCAGCAAAGCGAATATCAAGTACATGGAGGATAATGGATACGCCTTCATAATCATGGTCAAAGGCCGTAAAAGTCTCGTATCTGAACTTATAACGGCACATCGAAATACGTTTGAGACTGATCGTGAATGTGCAATCCGTTCATATAGGGTATACGGAAAGACTCTTAAAGCTAAATTGTACGAGGACGATACAGTCAATCGATATTTCCATCTATACTTCAATCCTTCCAAACAGGCGGCAGAGAGAGAACAGCTGGAGCAGCTGGTTGAAAGGCTAGGAACGTTCTTAGAAAAAAATGTCGGTAAAGATGTAACCCTCGCAAGCTTGTATCATGAATATTTTGACCTTCGTTATAACAAATATCATGTGCTTATCTCATATACGGAAAAAAGGGAGGTTGTCCAGAAAAGGCTGGAACAATGTGGGTATTTTGGCATCATCACCTCAGAGGAGATGACCGCTTCCCAAGCTCTTATCCATTATAAAGGGCGGGACATCTCAGAAAAGCTGTTCAGTACGGATAAAAGTTTTATCGGTTCTAAAAGCAACAGAGTACAGTCATCTGAATCATTGTCAGCAAAGCTGTTTATCGAATTCATAGCATTGATTGTCCGCAATAGAATCTACAATCTGCTTAAAGAAACCATGTTGCGATTGGAGGCCAAACCGAATTACATGACGGTACCGGCGGCGTTGCGCGAACTGGAAAAAATCGAGATGGTCAGACGAAGTAATGGACGTTATCGGCTTGATCACGCAGTAACAAAGCGGCAGAAGATTATTCTCAGTTCGTTCGGCCTGGATGAGGACAGCATTCGAGACATAGCAAGTGAAATCGGTAATCTTTTGTCGAAGAATCAATCGCTGATGACAGATACTGATAGCCAGGATGAGGAGGAAAACAACGATGGCACGGACGAAATCGACAACTTCAATTGAAGCTGAAATAATAAAAATAAACGGCGATCTAGCAAAACTCCAGAAAAAGCAAGAAGCTCTATCTGACCGGCTGCTGGAACTTCAGAAGCAAAAACAAGAATATGAGTTCAAGCAGGTAATGGATGCTTTTCGCAAGAGCGGAAAAAGCTTGCAGGAACTGATGACATTTTTGGATGTCTGAAGAAGGAATTTCAAGTTTCTAAAAGCGTTTAGTGTAACTTTTATGCAAAGTTAAGG
>RZYP01000063.1 GCA_009930275.1 Negativicutes bacterium | reverse complement strand
CTTAATATTTTTTTGTTTGTTGTAAGCTAAAAATCCCCGGTGGGGATTTAATTATGCAAACGGGATTTTAAGCTTGCAAAAAACATATTATGTCAAATGTGTAGGTCTGACCCCAATTGTTTTCCACAACGAATTCATAAACGCAATTTAGTCCTAAATTGAATTGAGGGCAACGAAAGGGGCTTTGTTATGAAGCTGAAAGATAAGAAAATAGAGATTTTAGCCGTTACGCACACACAAGACCCGGAGGGTTATTCGATTGAAACATTAACCCCCATATCCCCGCCCATATGGGCGTACTTCCGGCAATTATCCGGAAAAGAGGTTTACGCCGCTATGTCCGTACAGGCGACCGAGGAAGTCCAATTCGTGATAAACTGGCGCAACGACATAACCACGCGGCACATTGTCCGCTACAAGGGCGTTGATTATGACATTACACGGGTAGATACGTTCGAGGGGTACAAGAACGATTTAACGCTGTATGCGAAGCGGAGGGCGTAAAAAAGTATGTTATGCCCCGTTTATAAATAATTTATCACGTTTTGGGAATAATCTCTTGATTTATGGCTTTCAATGTGCTATTATGTATTGTAACTAACTATGCACGGGGGTATTGTAGTGTCTATAAGTTATAATAAACTATGGAAATTGCTTATTGATAAACATATAAATAAAACCGAGTTAAGAAAAGCGGCGGGCATAAGCACAAACGTAATAGCCAAGTTAGGAAAAAACGACCCCGTTTCAATGGAAACGCTGGCTAAAATATGCACTGCTTTGAATTGTGATATAGCAGACATTGTGGAAATGAACGGCGAAATAAATGCGGAGGTAAAGCAATGACTACCCACAACACAGTAAAATTTATTGACTTGTTCGCGGGTATCGGCGGCATAAGAAAAGGCTTTGAACTTGCTTGCGCCGAAAGGAGCTTGCCGACCGAGTGTGTTTTTACGTCTGAAATAAAGCCTTATGCCGTCGATGTATTAAAGCAGAACCACCCCA
This sequence comes from Negativicutes bacterium, assembly GCA_009930275.1. The sequence goes on along the minus strand of RZYP01000063.1, from coordinate 9,332 downwards.
ACGAGGAAATCCACGGCGATATAACGAAGGTATCAGCGGACGAAATACCCGATTTTGACTTTTTGCTTGCAGGTTTTCCCTGTCAAGCCTTTTCGGCAGCGGGTAAACGGTTAGGCTTTGAAGATACGCGCGGAACCCTATTTTTTGAAGTAGCACGAATTATTAAGGAAAAACAACCTTATGGGTTTGTACTTGAAAATGTCGAGGGGTTAGTCAATCACGACAAAGAAAAGCCGGGCGATAAAATAGGAAAGACTTTGACCGTAATTTTAGAAACTCTTAACGATTTAGGTTATAAGGTATCGTGGAAAGTCCTTAATGCTAAGTTTTTTGGCGTACCGCAAGAGCGTAAAAGAATATATATTGTCGGTACAAAGAAAGCAGCCCCGGATTTAGAGCATTTCAAACATATGCGCCGCAATCTTAGTACAGTATTAGAAAGCGGCTTGCCTGTTTCAGACAGTAAATTTGTACAACTTGTTTTAAGTCACTATCCCCTAAAAGACCTGTACGGCAAGGCTATTAAGGACAAGCGCGGCGGCGATAACAATATACATAGTTGGGATATTGAGTATAAAGGACCCGTTAGCCCCGAACAAAGGGCTTTGCTTAATTCTATGTTGAAAGAACGCAGAAAAAAGAAATGGGCGGAGGAATACGGCATAGACTGGATGGACGGTATGCCCCTAACGATAGAGCATATACGCACATTCTACAATCACGAACAGTTAGAAGCAATGCTATCCGACCTTGTAAAAAAAGGCTATCTCAAGCAAGAACACCCTAAAAAGAAAGATGGAAACAGACGAGTACAAGACACTACTTTACCATTGGGATATAATATTGTTACTGGTAAAATGTCTTTTGAAATAAACAAAGTGCTTGACCCGCAAGATATAGCACCTACCCTTGTTGCTATGGATATGCAACATTTATTCGTCGTTGACGGCGAGGGTTTACGAACCCTGTCATTGCGGGAGGGGTTACGACTTTTCGGTTATCCCGACGACTTCAAGTTTGAAACTTCCCAAGAAAACGGGTATGACCTTTTGGGTAATACCGTTGTTGTACCCGTGATTAAGGAAGTAGTAGCGCGAACCTTAAATATCTATTGCGGGGGTAATGAATAATGCGTTTAACTGCACAAGAGGTTTATAATAAGCTTATTGACGACGACAAAATTTTAGAGTTGCAAGGGCAGATTAAATTTTATTTTGGTGATGTGGATATAATCGTCAAGCAAAAAGACGTTGTAGGGAATATTATACAAGAGTGGTTGCAAGGATGGCTTGATAAACGCGGTATAGAATACACGTTGTCGCAAAACACTCAAATGCCGCCCGACTTTTATCTTAACCCCATTAATAAAACGATTGACCTATTAGAAGTTAAAGCATTTAATCGTTCTGCAAGTCCGGGCTTTGATATAGCCGATTTTAGAATGTATGAGGAAGAAATCATAGACAAGCCCTATATGCTTGACGTTGACTATTTGATTTTTGGCTATGATATGAGCGACGCTGGAATAGTTACCGTTAAGGATTTATGGATAAAGAAAGTTTGGGAAATAACCCGCTGTATGGCGAATTGGGCGTTGAATTTGCAAGTAAAACAAAATGCCGTTCATAAAATACGCCCCGGCGTTTGGTATAGTACGCAGCGTGGGAATTTTCCTATGTTTACTTGTCTTGAAGATTTTATAGCCGCCGTTGAAGAAACAGTATATCAAAATCCAAAAACGCACAACGAAGCGGGAAACTGGAAAAAACGCTTTTTAACGAGCTACAAAAGGCATTATGCCCGCGACTTGAATGTTCCCCGTTGGAGTGATATTGCAACAAAATATAGGGGTTAGCGAACCGCCTATCTTGTCGCTTTACAAAATATTATAGAGTATCGTTTAGTATAGCGTTGTTGATTTAAGCGACAAACAAGCGACAAAATGAAAGCGAAACACGGCATAAACCCAGTAAAATCAAGGGTTTATGGCGTGTTTTATATAGTCTTCTTCAGAGAAGACGTTGATTGGATCTATTTTATTGAAGCTGTTACATCGGTTGGTCCAATGTCCCAAAAACGTGTTAATGACATTAATAAAATGACCACCAACGTTAAAAGTGGAAAGATATTTGTAACCGCATTCCCAGATTTAAAGACTTTCAAAAAATTTTCTGAATCATTGGCATGGGAAACAGAAGTTTGGCTTTCAGATAGACCAGAACATATGATACACTTCAATGGAGACAAATTTCTAGGACCGTATAAGAAGTAGCCACACCACTTTTCTCTCTCACTTATCGGGTATTATCATCGGGAACCTCCAAGCAGATATAAGCAACAAATATGCAACAATTAATAATCAGAACAGATAAGATGACGCAAGCATGACCAAACCCCACAAAAACCCTTTTAGTGGGAAAGCTCTAAAGGTGGGTAGGGTGTTGATAATAGCATACATTATGGGACTATCCTAGATTTTGTGTAAAGTTCCAACAGGTGCAAAATGAGGCGTTTGAAATATGGGTCCGGTGCTGTTTTTCAGCTCCGGACCTTTTTTAATTATACCCAATAACAAACAGTCGAGCATAGCCATATTTTCAGGCTAAGCATTCTATCTCTAATATTGGGAATCTTCTTCAGAGCCTGCCTTCGAAAAATACCTCCAGCTGGGAGTGGATAGTACCCCAGTCCTTACGGCGCCCGGTCCATTTCTTGGTTATGTCCATCATTGCCAGATAGAGCATCTTTAGCAGGCTGTTGTCTGTAGTGTTTGTTGTAAACTAAAAATCCCGAATTGCAAAGTAAAAACCCCCGTTTTGCAAGCTGGAAATCCCCAGAATTGCAAAATGGTCATTGAAAGCACGATCGAAACTAAATGCCCTTTTAGTGCGACGAAGCTCTAAGAGGAAGGAGCGGAGGATACTGACAATGACCAAGATCGATGATACCGGACAGGGTTCAGAGGACCAGACTCCTGGCGCGATCCCATTGATATATCCCCCCCCAAAAAAACGCCAGGCACGCTTCCAGTGGTTTATGGTAAACGTTTATTTTCATCAATATATTCATAACAACATACAATTCAAAAGGAGATGTCGCTATGAATATGAATACTTGCTGCTGCAATGCGAACCAAGCGCTTTTAACAACATCCGAAGCCGCGTTATACCTTGGAGTGCCGGTCAGCTATCTTATCTGCGCCAGGTCCCCGAAGTGCCCGGGTTCCCTCGTTCCGCCCCCCAAATTCGTCAGGTTGCGGGCGGAGAAAAAAGGAGCGAAATGGATCCGTTATCCGCGAGTTGAACTTGACCGATGGCTTGAAGCACTACCGCTGCAGGAAAAAACGGAGATGACTAAAACGGATATTTCGGCAGGGGGAGAATTATCAAACGATAAGTTCAGAGGCTGTCTATTTACCCTGACTCTTATAAAGGGGATAGCAGACGCGAACATCAATTCATCACTCCTTAAGAGTCTGACAGCGGAAAGTGCAGAAAACAAACAGAACAAATAACGAAACCGACAAAAGGATGAGGATGGGGTATAGCATCCCCCCACCCTCTCCTATCAGTATCATTCTCCAAAATATGAAATGAATCATTCCTATAACTTAAATTTAAACTGCCACGCAGGCATCATCGTCTTCTTCAATAACACTCTCTTCCTCCCAGGACCAATCTTCGTCATCGATATAATTTCCGGGAGACGGATCAACGGCAGCCGGTATTTCCATGGAAGAACCGGATTTTTCTATAGGAAATAAAAGCCTTTCAAATTCATTCTCATTGCCCGAAAGGCCAACCTTAAGGGCAATATCCATGATCACTTTTCTTGATTCTTCACAATCCGGGATACAACCGAAGACAGGCGCTTTACGTTTATAATTTTTCAAATCCTTTAGTCCAAGCATAGCAGCAATTGCTTTATAGGATCTTCCGCCGAAATACTTTTTCTTATCCATTCTGGCGATAACCCTTAAAACCATTTTCTCCGTCACTCTTCTTATAGAATCTCTGCTAGGCACAGAAATACTATTATCAGTACACGCAATACATAATGAAAGCCGCGCCGGATCGACACTTTCTCCATGTTTTTTCTTTCTGTACTTGATGACTGCACGCTGTTTCAAAACAACTGCTGCTGTAAGAGGAGGGTAGGAGTAAAGACCATCAACCGAATAGACTCTTTTACCGTCGGGGCCCAAAGAAGACATTTGAGTGGAGGATATCTCAACGAGGTCAACAGCTACTTTACCGTTGAAAATTTCACGCATGGTAGGGAGTCGCCTTTTGTCAATCTGGCTAAGCATGTTGTTCGAGGCGATCTCCCTCATTTTTTCGTAATCAGGAACCTTCATACCGGAAGCGGCTTTACACTGCTGAACCCCCTGCCAAGTCAGCCAGTTTGCCCTCGTCCTATAAGAACCCACTTCATCGCCCATATGTTTCACATCAAGCCAGTTTAAGCAGCCCATTTTACGACGGCCCTCGATTAAAAGGCTGATGGGATAAGATTCTTCCAGGCGCTTTAACAAGGAATGGTCGAGAATTTCTTCTATTGAGGGCGGAATTACAATACCGTTTTCATCGGTTTTTATCAGAAGACTCTCTGGTAAAGGGACCTCCGCAATCAAACCATCGGTAGTAGCGGAAACAACAGAACAGCCAGTAGTTTCAGCAAGTATGTTTATCAGCGCGGCCAGTGCAGCGCGGACTACACCAGTGCAGCTTGCTGCGTAATATACACATGAAATAGGCGAGGGGCTCAGTTGGCGCGATGTCCCGCTTGTCATGTCATAAATCTTCCTTTCCTTAATGCCCTGTGCCATTTTTCCATATAAACTGTTACTCACTTCTTTCCACATCAGATTTTCCAAGGAGCCTTTTGGGGCCGCAGCTCGACGTTCCGTTAGCTGTTTGAAGACACGAGACAAGGTAAACATATTTATTTTCGAAGAAAAACCTGTATAAGTGTTTATTTTTACAGCGACTTTCCCGGTGGACAAGGCATACAGCAGTTCGGATGCCGTGCAGCATGTATCGCCTTCTAAGGGATAAATTAGGCCTACATTCTCGATGGAACAGGGTATAGAAGGGAAAAGTGTGCCATCATCCCATTTGAAGGAAATATCGAAATAATAATGGGGTACACCTGACAACATACTGGTGTCGATTTCAATCAACTTTAAGAGTTCTTCAATGGATCGGACCTCAATACCATCGATACCGCCCCGTGAATGAACGGTCTCATAGTCGATGTCGCCGCATGTAGCCAGCGCGGAGGGGTAAGCACCTGAAAAGTCCAGATCAACAAAGACTTTACCTGTACCGGCTTTTCGTTCTGCGCACAAGAAAGAAATATTTAAACCACCGTGATACGCATCCCCACAAAGGACTTTATTCCAGGAATAAGCTTTTCTATAAGAGAAAGAGCGGCGGTCATGCCCTTTAGAGTCGACGGTCTTAATAATCTCTTTGCCTATGAGCTCCAGTAAAGGAGGGTTGTTAATTACCTTCAAAGTTTTATCAAGATGAATATTATTAAACTGCCTTATTATGGAATCCAGGCATCGTACCGAAAGATCACCCAGTGTCTTAGGGATGAAGGGAACCCCTGTCATTTCATACACCTTGTTTAAAAAGAGTGCTTCATACTCAAGAGTGACACGGACATCATTTATGGAATAATTTATAAACAAGGGCAAATCGTCTTCCATAAGCTTCTCCATATTATTTATATGCCCCCCAATTGAGACTTTTTTTGAATTGGTCATCATCGAAATTGCAGCAAGGGAGCGCATCTTTGCCGGCGCATGAAGATATGTATCGCTGTTGATGAACAGGACGGTGGCCGAGTGTTTATTTTTAAGCTTAACGGATTTTATCTCTGTGAAATCAAAACAGAGCGGGACATCGTGAATCTCTTTGAAGAAACCCAGTTTCAAGCGATCAGCGAACAAACTCCATTCCATTACACCGTAATGGGTAAGCTGGAGGATCTTGGCACCGGTTGCTTTCGTACGGCCCAAACCGGCCAGATTAACGGCATTTGAAATGATATCCTTCAAGCTAAGCCTTTTTCCGTTAACAGGGAAAATGATGCACTCTCGGTAGGTCATCTTCTTAACGTTTAACGATCCTATTTGATAGCTCAAAACCTTATTTCGCATAACGCCGTTTTTATCTTCATAGGCCTGAGTTTCCGCATCCAGTGAATATACAACATTGAACTGACCCCATGCCTCGGGGATAGTGCTAAGCACATCTGTAATATCAACCGCCTCTGTGATAACACTGTCACAGGTAAAAAAAGGATGTGAAAGATCAACGGATTTGACGGGGATGTTTTCGTGTTCAAACATATTTAATACCTCCAAAAGGATTTATTTGATTACCTTTTGAACGTATTTGTCGAAATACATTTATTCCACGAAACCATTCGGCGGGGGAGGACGGTGCTAAAAGTGACGCATGGGGGGGTCTTTTATCCCAACATGGCACCTTTGACACCTTCGTTCATAGCCACTGTGTCATTGTTGCTGATGTTTGTTTGTACCACTGGTTTTATTGGCTTGTAGCCACTTCTTTAAAGCCCTTTTTTTGTCATTTTTATTGCCTTGTTTTTTGGGCGGTATTCGTTTATTACCGCCGTTTTAAGATGTCCATCGCTGTTGTTTTTGTCTTCTTCCTGTATTTTGAATGTATACTTAATCTAATAATGTGTGTTAATTGTTTTATTTTGATTTGACCGCGGGTGGTGTGAATGCATATGGGTGATATCGTAAATTTCATCAAGTATCCGAACCTGTCCCTCCTGCTCTGGAATTATCAGGATAAAATCCTTGGAGCCGGTGAGGCTTTCTCCGTGCTTGACAGCCGCCTTGGAAAATATTTGAATGAGAATTCCCTCAACGCCGATGAAATGGCCCTTGTTGAAAGTCTCGCCGATGAATACGGTGGCGGCATATGCGGACCGGTTGTCATTGGTGGCTGCGATCGGGGGCTTCTGGTTTCTGAGATCATTGAGATAATAAAATGTCATATTGACACTGACTTTATTTGTAATAATGGGTTTTTCCTTGGTGGCACTGCTCTTTCTGCACTACGGCACGGTGAAACCCGTCCTTTCATGGATATTGAGTTCGTCTGCACGGGTTGGATTCCACTTTCAGCGGTAAAATTACGGGCCGCAGAACTGGCTGATCTACTCCACTTAAGGGGAATACGTGTGGACATTAATTCTGTGACGATCTGGGTGAATTTTTGCGGACGTCCCTGTAAGATCGTTTTTCTTAATGAAACTCTCCTTGGTCTGTCCCCGCCAGTAGATTGTTTCGGTTTATCTTCCCTGAACGACATAGACCTGTTGGCATTAAAACTGGTGAGCTGTTCTCACAGCCACTTTTTCAGGTGTGATAAAGCAGGAGAACTAGCTGATGTCCTGAAGATTTTTATCGACGATCCCTCTGTTCTGAGACCCGCTTGGATCAAGGTTGTTTCAGCTTATGGTATGTTTATTTATGAAAGAATTCTCGATATCCTGAACTCGAGTAATTTAAACGTCCTATTCAAAGAGTGCTGTATCAGTGAGGAAAAAGCTGCAGAATTGGTAAAAGCTATTCCGTACTTCAGGGAAGGGTTGTTGTGTTCATTTAGCGTTTGTGAAAGAAATGGTGGGTCGATAAGTACTGCTGTGAATAATGAAAGGTTTGCGAAATTCGTGCATGACAATGTTTACTGGTGGGGTGGTTATAGACCTGATCCCGACGTTGACGCCGCCCTTCGTTTTATACTGGCAAAGCAGCCACGGTATGTTGAAGATATGGCGCGGGAGCAGTTTGGATTTACGGATGAGGATTTCATCCGGGCCCTGAAGGATACACGTCCTGGTTTATTCTGGGGTGTCGGGATAGAGCAGAAATGGGAAAACATAAATAAGAGGCTTGGGATAGATCCGCCACTGCCTTTCCCGAAAAATTCCATTAAGGACTGGGAGTTATGAAGAACGTCTATGAGCTGTGGTTGTATGATACGCCGCTGATGGAATTCAGCCTTGAGGAAAAGGGGCTCGGTCTTGAGACCGAGATTCTGAACGTGGCGGATGATCAGAAGCATCTGCTTCCCCTCGATATGCTACTTACAGGCGAGGGTATATTGGACTGGCTTCGAAACCGTGTAATACCAAAGCACCGCACGTTTGCCGACGAAATACTCGGTTCACTTGGGCTTTCTGTAGGTGACACCAAGGGAATAATTGACTCAAGTATGGGACTGTCTCTCAATGACAGCTACTGGGTCGTTCCTTCAGGTTTTAATAAGACGTTTGCTGAGTTCAATTTCTATGACAATAAGTTTTGCGACATCCTGTCCCTGACCGCATTTACCGGAAGAAAAGTATATCTTGGCCACATTGACCGCTCGCCGGAACTGACTACGGGTGGAATGCTGCCCAAAACCTGGCGCCGCACTAAAAACAGCGATATAAATCTGTACAAAGGCGGTACAAGCGGGGCTGCAAACACGGGCAACGAGCCTTACAGCGAATTTTATGCTTGCCAGATCGCAAAGGCTATGAGCCTGAACGCAGTATCTTATGATCTGGAAAACTGGAAAGGTATTCTTGCCTCTAAGTGCAAGTTATTTACCGACATCAACACGGCTTTTATACCTGTCGGACGTATAGTGTGCTCCGGTGGACTGCAGGCATGCCTGGACTATTGCGCCGGATTGGGAGAAGATTTTTCAGAAGCAGTCAGCAGTATGCTGGTCTTTGACGCTGTGATCTGCAACGAAGACCGACACTTCGGCAACTTCGGCATACTGAGGGACAGCCGTTCCGGTGAGATAACAGCTCCTGCGCCCATATTCGACAACGGCATATCGCTCTTCAACTACGCGATGCCGGAGGATATCGCAGATCTCGCAAAATATGCGAAAACGCGCTCTCCCGTATACGGCGGCGTTACTTTCGAACGGATCTGTTCCGAGGTCATGGGCGTTATACAGGTGCAGCAGCTGCAGAAGCTGATCGGATTTAAATTTACCCGCCATCTGTCTATAAACTGGCAGGAGGAACGGTTGGAAGCTATAGAAGCGCACATCCAGGACCGTGTTTCATGGCTTTTGGAAATCTCGAGACATAAGGATGCCAGGCTACGGGAAGGGTGATGCTGTTGTAAAAAGAAGGAGACACTATTGCTCTCTCCGGAACATCCTCTTCTTCACGGTAAGAGCACTCTTAAATACATAAACAACATCTTGTCAACACGGAACGCATTGGCGTACGCGATAAGCCTGTGAAGGTTCTTCCCCCTTCTGCTAAAGTACATTTTC
>RZYP01000062.1 GCA_009930275.1 Negativicutes bacterium | reverse complement strand
ATCTCCTGGCACAGCGGGGGCAAATCGAACATTAACGCTCCTTGCCATAACAATATATTCTCCTTCCGGAAGAAGTATAATTAAACCGCCACCTGAAGCCGTTTCGGGTAAATTTCGAATATTTGTTGGCGCAGGACCTCCCATAGAAGCATACGTTCTGGGACGGACCAGATCCGCTGTAACTACATAATCACCAAGGATGAATGATTGTGAAGGATGCTCATTATCTACAAAAAAGCCCCTGATATTATCGGTTCCCTGGTACTTCAGTATCAGGTCCTGCATGCCATCAATGAGTTTGTAAGCTTGTGCCAGTGGGTCTATCTGTTCGTTGGACATGGCTGCCCTGGCATTACGGTCAATGCCGAAAGGAGAGAACCCCATCAGATTATGTTCACCCAAACACCACAACAAACGAGACACGCCCAGCTCTCCGCCCCTTGTCTCGGGGATAAACAAAGGATTGCCCAATTGATCATACCATTCTACTATCTCGGTAAAATGAGGTACATAGATATCAGGAGACAAAATATCAATGGCAGGACCAGCGCAACGGTACATATCCAGTACACTAGGTAAAGGTCCTCCGCCAGGGTGCATTCCAGACCATGGGTAATCCGGACCTTTTAACCATGCATTAGCGTACATTGGTATATTATATTCCTTTTTCCCTTCCGCTGCTACATATCCCATATAACGGGCATAATAATATCCCATAAAAAGCTCTTCCGTATAGTAATACATGTCATGCCAATCATACTCTCCGGTATGGTTCCATCCACCGATCTTACTTTTTCCAAACACTTCCTCCCAGGTTCCCTTGGTTTTGGATCCGTTTGCTTTCCAGATTTTTTCCAAATCTCTACTTAATTTGTCTTTATTTTTTTTCAAATAGAGACTCAGTTCATCAGGTATAGGGCTATTAAAAAGAGTATTTGCCTCTGGAGAATAATCTCTGGGCGTATTCAAAATCCCTGGTTCGTTTTCTATTTGCATCATCAGAACGGTATGTTCCTTACTATCCACTTCACGGATGTGTTTCATCAGGGCTCTGAACGCTTTTGCATCGGCTTTCATATTATCTTCCGACACTGCAGAAAGAATCTCCACAGGTCTCCCACTTGGGTCTTCCGCTCTGGGAAAACGCTGAAAATCTTTTTTCACCCATAAAGGAATATATACGGAACCTGCATTTTTCCAACTGGCAAACCAAAGTAAAATAAGTTTCAGGTCATACTCACGGGCACTTTTAATTAGATGATCCACAGAGCTAAAATCAAAAACACCTTCACTTGGTTCAATCATTTCCCAAGTTACAGCGGCTAAAATTGTATTGTAATTCAGGGCTTGTAAACCCGGCCATACATTTTTTAAATATACTTCACTTGAACTCGATGAATTACCGAGCTCACCGGCTAACATCAGCATGGGTTTGCCTTCTACATATAACTGGGTGGCATCTCCATGCTTCTTTAACATGGGTGGCTGCGCTTTCAGGCTAATGCCCAATACCGGGAGCATTAGTATTATTAATAAATATTTTTTCATTTGTATCATCTATAACGATATAATGTAATTTTCTGTATGCTCATACCCGGCATTTTTAATCCTGTTCCTGAAAAAGTACTGCAGTGCGTTTCATCCCCATTCAATAATCGTCCGGGAATCCATTCTCCATTACTATAAACTCCTTCATATACATTATCAACAGCTACTAAGGGTAATTTGTCGGGAGAAGCAGGTTTAAACCTTACGTTTAAATTCCTTCCGAATACCAGAAACTGATCTCCTCCAAGCCAGATTATGAATCCCCCTCCTGAAACAGTACGGTTTACACTTCGGGAATTACCTGAAGCCAATGGACCTCCTGCAGGTACTGGAACGCTCCTGGAATACAGGTCGGCAGTAATCTCATAATCACCAAGAGTAAGAGTCGTTTCTGTATTGTCCTGATCAACGAACATCCCTCTCATTTGCCCGGTACCCTGAACAGAAAGGATGATAGGAGCCATGTTCTGTAAAAGCTTATAGGTAAGAGATAGCTGATCCAGTGGATTAGACACTGGCAGAGGTCTTTCAGGAGACCGTCTTCCGTCGGTCCCGAATGGAGAGAAACCTATCAGATTATGTTCGCCAATGCACCATAATAAACGATCTGCACCAAGTGATCCTCCACGGGTTTCCGGTATGAAAAGCGGATTGCCAAGCTGGTCATACCATTCAACGACTTCTGTGAAATGAGGAACATATATATCAGGGGAGAGAAAATCAATGGAAGGAGCTGCACACCTGTACATATCCATAACAGAAGGCAAGGGTCCTCCTCCGGGATGTAAGCCGGTCCAGGGATAATCAGGCCCCTTTAACCAAGCATTTACATACATGGGGATGTCGTATTCTTTTTTACCTTCAGCAGCCACATAACCCATATATTGGGCATAATAATAACCCATGAATAATTCTTCTGTATAATAATAAGGCTCATGCCAATCGTAGTCTCTCCTACGGGAAGGATCTCCTTTTTTACTAATTCCAAAAACTTCTTCCCAGGTGCCTATTGTTTTGGAACCCCGGGCTTTCCATACTCTTTCAAGGTCCCTTGTAATGTTTTTATTATTTTTTTTCAAATATTGACCAAGTTGATCGGGAATAGGTCCGTTAAAGAGCTCTAATGCGTTTTGGGAGAAATCCATAGGTGTATTCAGAATCCCCACTTCGTTCTCGATCTGCATCATCACAACAGTATGATATTGCTGGTCAACCTCCCTGAGGTGTTTCATCAGGGCACGAAACGCCCTGGCATCGGCCTTCATATTTTCTTCCGAGAAAGCTGAAAGTATTTCAATGGATGTTCCCGTTGAATCTTTAGCCCTGGGGAACCTATTAAAATCCCTTTTTACCCAGGAAGGCATATAAATGGATCCGCCGTTCTTCCAACTTGCAAACCACAAAATAACTAACTTCAGATCTTCCTTACGTGCACCTTCCAGCATAGCATCCACCAGAGTAAAATCGAATACTCCTTCCTGAGGTTCTATGGTTTCCCAACTCACAGGGGCTAAAACTGTATTGTAATTCATGGCTTTCATTACCGGCCATATGGGGGACATATAGTCTATTGAGGATGTTGATGAATTATGCAATTCTCCTCCAAGAACAAGCATGGGTTTTCCATCTACGTGCAGTTGGGTAGCTGTACCCTGCTTTTTCAAGGAAGGCGGCTGTGCCTGTGTGGAAATTGCCGTTAACAGGCACGCCGTCATGATTATAAAATTTTTAATATTCATTTCTTTCCTTTTATGTTATTACCAACCGGGATTCTGTAAAAGCTTCCCGTTTGACAGTGATACATCACTGTAAGGGATCATAAACAAGCCTTCTTTCTCGATAGGCCAGTCAATGGTTTTGGTGGCCGGATTTTTACCATTCAAAACAGGTTCAGCATGAACATCCAGGATCTGTTTTGCTTTTGTCAGTCCCTGACGGAGTATATCATGATACCTTAGTGCTTCAAACACGAACTCCCTGGCTCTTTCGTCCAGTATATCCTGTTTTGTTACAGAAGAAAGCGCATGATCACTGTCTTCAAAGGCCCTGTTACGCACCTGATTAACATAATTTAGTGCCTGAGAAGGATTGCTGTCAACTAATAGTTCGGCAGCCATTAAAAGAACGTCCGAGTACCTCATTATGATCTGATCCTGAGGATTGGCGTTTTTGTTGCTTGCTCCCAGGTATTGCGGGTACCCTTTTGTAGGATCGAGTGGTGAAGTCAGGTTCTGGTATTTTTTATGCACAAATCCCGTATATTCCCGTTGATCAGTACCATCACAGGGAATTCCTTCTTCCGCCAGATTCACTATAGAAGCAAACCGTCGTGTATCTCCTTCCTCAAACCAATTGTATGCTTTGGGTGTAATGGTGGCCATACCCCATCCGGCAGTAAAAGGATCGTAATCTCCTGCTTTGACTTCTGCGCGCATCCCCATAAATTGAGAATGAGCAAAAGAAAAGCCCGTATGGTTCTTAATGGCAAAAACTATTTCCGGATTATATTCCCCGGCATATTCCAGATTGGGGTCTCCAACATAAAGGGATTGGTTGGACCAATAATCTTTTCTCATGGACCAGGGCCACAACGAACTGAAACTGGGAACAAGATTGTGACCACTATTAGAAATTACATCATTCAAATAACTGAGAACTTCGGTTTTTGTCAATCCGGGCATTTCATTTTTTTGATAATAACCCGTATAAAAAAGGTATACTCTGGCAGCAAAACCTTGAGCAAACCATTTGGTTACATGGCCAATATCACCTTTGGATATATTCTGAAAACGTATGGCTGGAAGGTTTTCGATAGCATATTTTAAATCTTCCGCAATAAAGGCATAAACATCATCTGGGTCTGCCTGTCCCTCAATTTCAAGTTGATCCGAAGAAGTAACCAGAGGAATATGACCAAAACAAGCCTGTGTCAGGTAATACCAGTAAGCTCTCAACATCCTTGCCTCAGCAACGTATTGCTTTTTAAGATTTATGTTGTTGCCCCATTCAATATTTTCAGCTTGCTCTACTACAACGTTACATCTCCTTATAGCGCGCCAAATTCTACTGGACCATGTATAACGGTTGATCTCCAGATCATTATAATGAGCAAATTCATCCCAGATCTGGTTCCCGTAGGCATCTGTATAACCACCACCGCCGTAACAATCGTCAGCTGCAATATTCAGAAACTGGAAAAAAGCTCCGTAGCTTCCCCGTAATTGTTGATAACTACCGACCAAAGACATATAAAGATCTTCAGGGGTGTTATAAAAATTGGCGGAAGTTAATTGTGTCATTGGTTCGCTTTTAAGAAATTCTTCCGAACAAGATGACAGGTTTGCCGAGAATAATAATACGGCTGCTATTTTTATAATATTTTTCATAATTCTCCGTCTTTTTTAAAGTTTAATGCTCAAACCAAAGAGAACTGTTCGTGAGCGGGGGTAGAATCCAAGGTCAATGCCAGATCCCCATGTAGAACCTCCACTGTATCCAACTTCGGGATCCATTCCCGAATACCTTGTAATGACAAGTGCATTCTGAACAGTTACGTAAGCACGTAACTGGTTGATAACGTTTTTCTGTCTGAACAAACGGGCAAAGTTGTACCCAAGTGTAACGTTATTGATACGGAAAAAATCTGCATTTTCAATATATATCTGAGACATATACAGACGGTTACCGTTATCTTCATCACCATTGGTCACACGTGGAATGGTATTGGATGTTCCTTCTCCAGTCCAACGACCAAGAATATCAGTTGTGTAATTATACTGTTTACGATCCACCGGTCGGTAACATTTGGCGATTTGCATGCCAAAAGAGCCGTTTCCAACAAGATAGAAATCAAACCCCTTATAATTCAATGACAGGTTTAATCCAAGAGTAGTTGTAGGATACGGTTGTCCCAGGTAAATATTGTCTGCCTGTGTAATCTCTCCATCATCATTTGTATCGTTATATATGATATCTCCTGGTTTGGCATAAGGTTGTATTACCTTGCCTTCGGAATTTTTATGGTTATTTATCTGATCCTGATTCTGGAAAATTCCTATCATATTCAATCCCCAGAAATATCCTATAGGGTACCCTTCCTGGGCACGGTTCATTTCCTGCATCCCCTTAAAAAGAATGTCCTGAGAACCATGAATAATACCTTCCTCATTGGGTATAGACAATACCTCATTCTTATTGAATGCACCGTTTGCGCCAATAGAAAATTTCAATTCATTACCTATTTGACCAAAATAAGAAGCACCAAATTCCACTCCTTCATTTCTTACAGAGCCGCCGTTTATATATGGGTTACTCTGTGCTCCGAACACATCTAGCACATCTGCCTGCAACAACCAGTCATGCGTAGTTTTATTATAATAATCGAATACAGCCTGAATTTTGCCGTGCAGGAACTGTATATCCAATCCAAGATCCAGCTGTTCAGATGTTTCCCATTTTACATTAACGTTAGGCATAGAATTTTCGTAGACCCCGGTAGTGGTAGAAGTCTGATTATCCTCATAACCAAAGGCATAAGCTGTGGTAGCAATAGTTGAAAGATAAGTATAATCTGCTATTCGGTTATTTCCGTTTTGTCCCCAGCTGGCTCTAAATTTCAAAAAACTGATCACATCTTTCAAATTTTCCATGAACCCCTCACTGCTAATCACCCATCCTGCGGACACCGAAGGGAATATCCCAAAACGATTGGAAGGACCAAACTTTGAAGATCCATCGGCTCTAACCGTAGCAGTTAACATGTATTTCTCTTTGTAGTTATAACTTATCCGACCAAAATATGAAACGAGATTGTCAAAATCATAAGGATAACCATCTACAATAACCATATTGGCATTAGTATTGGTCGCATTCCGTATCCACGCATGATCAAAATCATTAAAAACAAGATCATACTTTTGTGCTGAAAGGTATTGACCTGTTTCCCTTCTTGCCTGCATCCCAAGCAAAATATCAAATACATGATCTTTTAATTCAAAATTATAATTAAGGGTATTTTCCCATGACAAGCTTGTTCTAAGGGCGTTTCGTTGAATGACATAATCAGTGTCATTATAGAAACCACTTCCGTAATAATACTGCGGAGTATAACTGCGATAATTAGAATTGTTGTAATCCAATGCAAAGACACTTCTGAGTTTCAAATTTTTAATAGGTTGAACTTCCAAATAGATATCTCCAGACAATCTGGCGATCTGAGTCTTATTTTGATTTCTCATAGCCAAAGATGCTTTGGGATTAACCTCATCGGCATACCATAAAGTGGCAGAAGCATAATCAGTTCCGTCTTCGGTATATGGCATTAAAACAGGGGTTGCTCTCAGCGCGTCATTTATAATGTTATTGAACTGGTTACCAATAAGTACTCCTTTCCTGTCCATATAGGATATCGACAGATTTTCTCCAATTTTAACAATATCTTTAAATATTTTATGATCGCTGTTAATTCGGAAATTAAATCTTTCATTGTTTGAATACTCCTTTCCTCCAATAACCCCTTCCTGTCCACTGTAACTCATAGACAATGCAAAGACACTAAGGTCCGAGCCTCCACTTACACTTACGACATGATTCTGGGTTTTTGCATTAGGTACTACTATCTGGCTTAGCCAGTCAGTCCCCTGCCCTATCTTAACTGGATCTATTCCGAATTCACTTAACCATCCATAAGATGAACCTCCAGAATTGATGTTGGCTTCATCCATGATCATCATGTAATCCTGAGCATTTAGCATCTCGGGCATTCTTACAAGATTTTGAAATCCTACGTAGCCGTCATATCCAACGACGGTCTTTCCTACTCTTCCCTTCTTAGTTGTAACCAGCAAGACTCCGTTAGCTGCCCGTGCTCCGTAGATAGCTGCAGAAGCGGCATCTTTTAAAACATCAATAGATTCAATTTCTGATGGGTTAATGTGGGATATGCTGCTTACCTGTACACCGTCTACAACATAAAGTGGTGTCGCATCTCCAACTGTTCCCAGACCCCTTACACTTACACGAAAATCTTCCCCGGGCTGACCTGACGAAGCAATGATCTGAACACCTGGGCTCTGTCCAATTAAGGCATCAAGAGCATTTTGTGCGCTTCTTTTTGAAATATCCTCTTCTTTGATATTCAGGTTTGCTCCGGTAATCAATTTTTTCTTTTGAGTACCGTACCCTACAACAACGACTTCATCAAGCATAAGGCGGTCTTCCTGTAACACAATGCTGATATTGGAACGGCTATCAACCGGAACAGACTGACTTACATAACCAATATAGGTTACAACAAGCACCCCATCCCGGGGCGCATCTATTCCAAAATTACCGTTCATATCCGTTACAGCTGTGTTTTGAGTTCCATACAATACAACGGTAGCTCCGATAATAGGGAGGCCAGTTTCATCCGCAACATTACCACTTACATGATGATCATTTTGTTGTGATAGCTTAATTTTACTGTTACTCAACGGCTCCTTGTGTAAAACAATGATCTTTCCTTCAATTGTATAATACAGATCCCCGTCAAGGACAGTTTCCAACACTTCCTGCACAGAAGCATTTTCAAAGTTTGCTGTTACCAGATGTGATTCGTTGACCTCACTGGTTTCATACATAACAGACATTCCTGTCTGCTTTTCAATCTCTTTCAGGACATTTACCAATGGGACATTGACAAACTCCCTGGTAAACGATTGTCCGAAAGAAAACACTCCCAACAGTATAAATACCGATGTAAGTATGAGTCTCTTAAGGTTTAGGTTAATATGCATAATAATTTATTTGAAGGTTATATAAAGGTTTTTTTCATCTCTTCTTGTCGTAAAGGGTGTTATTATGGCAAGTGCATCCAAAACATCAGTAATAGTTTCTCCGTTATTTAAGGAGATGTTGAAAATTTTATCCATTTTCTTTTCTTCCGTAAAAATGATGTTAACATCATATTGGCGGGAGAGTCGTTTAAACAGCTCATCAAATGTTATGAAACTGTATTCAATTCTGCCTTCAGTCCATGAGATATATTGTCTAGCATTTTGCTTGTACTTGGAAACTGTCCGATCAACAATATTATAACGAATAATATCATCAGGAGACATCATAATTTTTTTTGGTCCTTCCCCTATTTCCAGTTTACCTTCAAGCAGAGCCGCTGTTATTGTATATTCATCGCGATAAGCTGTAACATTGAATTTTGTTCCTACCACACGCACGGGTACGTTTTTGGCTTTTACGATAAAGGGGACCTCGGGGTTTTTCTCTACTTCAAAATAGGCCTCACCTTCCAATTCCAGGGTGCGATGGTCTTCGTTGAAACTATCAGGACACTTTAGTGTAGTGGCTGCGTTTAGCCAAACAACCGTTCCGTCAGCCAATGTTACTCTTGATTGCTCGGCATTCTGGGTCTCAAAAACAAATGAATAGCCACCTTCCTGGTTCTGTTTTTTGTGTAATTCAATACCCAGAACAACTACAGCAAACAAGGCTGCCACTGCGACAGCCTGATATACTCTTCTTAAAAGAATGTTTCTTTTAACTACTGGCAACTGCAACACCTCTTTCTTTCTGTTTTGATAAGCACATAACAATCTCTCCCATAACCAAATGGTATTTGGATTTGGTTGATGTTCACAGATCCATTCATGTTCCCATTTTCTGAAAATGATCTTATTTGCGTTCTCTGCATTAATGAAATCAAATAGCAATTTTTCTTCTTGTAGATCAATCGTACCATCAAAATATCGAATTGCTGTTTTCTTGATTTTTTCCTGATTTGATTTCATACTGATAGGTGATTTCATATTAATAACAACAAAATGTAAGTTTACCTAACCCGGTCAGGTAAAAAATAATAGAATAAATTGATGTGAATAAGTGATGCTAATCCATGTAAGCAGATAAAAGCCAGGAGAATATTATAATACAAATATGGAAAGGATATTTATTCTGGAAATATGAAGTAAACGTAATTAAGGCTTTTCTGATATGCTTTTCTACTGCAGTTAGGGAGATTCCCATTTTATCTGCGATTTCACGGTTTTTTAGTCCGTCAAAACGGCTCATTATAAAAACTTCACGACATCTTTCGGGTAACGAATCCACAACATGCTGGACTTCTTTCTCAAGTTCTTCGTAAAGAGGCAATGCCTCCGGCTCTATGTTAAAATCATAGTGATAAATTCGATCTTCGCCACGAGTTTCATGAAGGTAACGGAATGTTTGTTGATTAACTACTTCCCTGTGTTTAATATAATTCAAACACTTATTCCGAACCATGGTAAAAAGAAGCGCCTTGATCTTGATGAAATCAAATTGCTCCATCTTTTCCCACAAACTAATAAAACAATCTTGAACCAGATCCTGTGCTGTTTCCCTACTGGCAACAAAACGTACGGCATAATTGATCAACCTGGGGGAATAGTTGATAAAATAACTCTTCAATAAATCCTGCTTTTCAGCGTTGTCTCTCATATTTAGGACTTGTTTTTCCTTTTCCTCCCGTAAGCATCTGCCGCTTTCATGGCAATGAGTATTTTTTCCGGATCCACGGATTTTACTTCGTGATGAACAGCTTCAGTCGGATGACATGTTTTGACGGCTGCTTCCATAAGACGTTCCCTGCTGATCCCTGCCAGGTTTAAATCATCAAATGTAGTGGGCAATCCCACCGCTTCGCAAAAACCGTATACTTTTTCTTTTTCGCTTACCGGAGCTCCCGTGAGATGCAAACCTGCAAGTACCCCGAATGCCACTTTTTCCCCGTGGTAGAACGTATGTGTTTCTTCCAGCACTGTCAGACCGTTGTGTATGGAATGGGCCGAGGCCAGT
>RZYP01000061.1 GCA_009930275.1 Negativicutes bacterium | reverse complement strand
AAGCAACAGAATTGCAGTTAATATCAGGAAAAAGACTTGTAAAAAACAGCACATGAGTAGATAATTATCATGTATAATTGTGTTAATTATCGCTGTTAATAATTTGCAGCAGGACGGAGTTCTATGGAGCAGAAGACTGAATCTAAGACGAATAATCATAAATTTTTGAAGGGAACCCTGATTCTTACTATTTCCAGTATCGTAGTCAAAGTAATTGGCTCATTGAACTGGATTATTTTGTCGCGCGTCATGGGCGGCGAAGGCATTGGCCTTTATCAGATGGGTTTCCCGATTTACTTGATGGCGATAACTGTTTCTTCGGCAGGCATACCTGTTGCGATTTCCATCATCACGGCGGAGAAACTGGCTCAGAAGGATTATCTGGGTGCGCAGAGGGTTTTCCATATATCTCTCAGGCTGCTGCTCGTTACCGGCATCGTGTTTTCCGGGGCTTTGCTTGGCGGTGCCGGCTGGCTGATTGACAATCACTTGATCAGAGATGCACGTGCGTACTATTCAATAATTGCCTTGGCGCCTGCGGTTTTTTTTGTGACTTTTCTTTCCAGCTTTCGTGGTTACCTGCAAGGCTGGCAGATTATGACGCCGACAGCGGCCTCTGAAATTGTAGAGCAGCTGACACGCGTCGTCACCATGATTTTCTTTGCCAATATGTTTATGCCGCGCGGATTAGCCTATGCAGCCGGCGGCGCCAGCATGGGGGCAGGCGTGGGAGCTTTTTGCGGCCTGCTTGTTTTGTGTTGGTTCTATGCTCGCCTCAAGAAACAATTCAGAGCAGAGATGGACAGGCAGACGGCAGATTTTTCCAAAGAATCCGCCTGGGAGGTTGTCAAGAGGCTTATCCGTCTGGCCTTGCCGGTTTCGCTATCCAGTCTGATGCTGCCTGTCGTAGCTAACCTTGATTTGTTAATTGTACCGGCAAGACTGGAGGTAGCGGGCTTTAATGTCAGCGAAGCGACCGAAATGTTTGGCTACCTGACTGGCATGGCTGTACCGTTGATTAATCTTTCGACAATCCTGACAGCGTCTCTGGCCATAAGTTTAGTGCCGGCAATTTCAGAATCCAGGATGATTGGCGATAACAACGGCATCAGGTCTAAACTTAAAACGGCTTTTAGCGTTACTTCCATTATTACTATTCCTTGTACAATCGGCTTATTTATTTTAGCGGAAAAGATTGCGACTATGATTTATAATGCGCCTAACGCCGCACCGGCTATTCAGACCATGAGCACAGCTATCTTCATGCTGGGCCTGCATCAGGTCAGCACGGGTATTTTGCAGGGGCTGGGCAAAACGACTATTCCGGTTGTCAATATGATTGTGGCTGCCGCAGCAAAAGTCGTACTAAGCTGGACTTTGACGGCAATTCCCTGGCTTGGTATCAAGGGTGCTGCCTGGGCGACGGTTGCGGATATCGGGGTTGCGGCCGTTTTGAATTTGTTCTTCATTTATAAATATACCGGTTTTTCCTTATCAATCGGCGGAGTATTGAAACCTTTCGTTGCCGCGCTCGTTATGGGCACAGGTGTCATGGGTGTATTGGCCTTGACGCCTAGCTGGGGAGCCTGGAATATTTTGGCGGCTATGATTATCGCCGTGCCTTTGTATGCGGTAAGCCTGATAGCCTTGGGTGGCCTTCATCGTGAAGAGGCGGAGGAACTGCCTTTTATCGGACGCAGAATTTTGTCTTTTGGGCAAAAATTCGGTTTTTATAAATAAGAGAAAAAACTGCAAATAAGTTTACATAAATGCCAAACTAGCTTCGGCTTTTTCGTTGTCAGTTTGATTAATTTTACAAATTGTGGGATAATGAGAAAGTGTTTAGGAGGTATTTTGGATGGAAAAGCAAGAAAAAGAGTATACCCCGAATCGTGATTACGTAATAGCAATCGCGCGTCCGGGCAAAGGAACCAGGGTATTTCGCATCAGAAAACCCATGGCTATTTTTGTTTGTTTTGCCTTGCTTTTTGGTTTTGGCAGCCTTGTTAAAGGTGCCTATACCGTTCAACAGGCTAAGCAGGAGCAACAGGAATTAATGACTTATCGTGCTCAGTATGCAAGACAGGAAGAAAAGCTTCAGGCGTTGCTTGCGGAGAATGAAAAGATTCAAAAAAGCTTGGCCGAGGTTGCGGCTTTGGAAGCAGAAGTACGCAGAACTTTGGACCAGGATGACAATAGTGGTGTATCGCGTGGCGGTATTGACCGTGCTTCGCACGAGGCCGATCTGAAAGGCCAGGGAGGCCCTGGAAAAATCGGCTTGAGCAATATGGATGTTCTCAGTGCGCAGAATAAACAAATTGAGGAACGTATTGCCTATAAATACGATAATTTAAATAATATGTTAGAGCAGTTGGAACAAAAAAGCGTCACTCCTAACTTATGGCCAACAGATTGCTGGGAAATTTCTTCCCGTTATGGCACTCGTTATAATCCCTTTGGTGAAGGCACTGAATTTCACCCCGGAATTGATATACCGGCAGGTTACGGTGAACCCGTTTATGCTTCGGCCGCAGGTTATGTCGAGGATGCTGGCTGGTATGGAGGTTATGGCCGCTACATCAAAATTTCTCACGGCAATAGCTACGAGACAGCTTACGGACATTTGAGCTCTATTGATGTCGCTGCAGGTGAAAGTGTTAAGAAGGGCGACATTATCGGCTATGTCGGCAGCAGCGGCTATAGTACCGGGCCGCATTTGCATTTTGAAGTTTTGGTCAATGGAGAGACAATTAATCCGTTGAAAGTGCTCAATTAATAAACTTATGTTTTCCCAAAATTAAATTTACTGTTCTGAAGAGTATGGCTCCTGTCCGAGACGGGAAGCATGCTCTTTATTTTTTACGCAGCGTTTCTTCTTATATTCCTTTTTGTAATAAAGAGGACTTTCAGAAACGATGTAGAAGCAGTAACTTAATTGAGAAATGGTTACGCTAAAAGAAGTCGGAAATTTCGATTAATTTAGAAAGGAGGGTTTTCATACCGGAGGAAAAGTATTAAGCCGTGCAAGCAAAAACAATTAAAAAAAGGGGGAAATTTCATGTCTGAACAAGGTAAGAACGTTGAAGCTGAAAATCCGGTAATGCGAGTGGGTTCAACTTTGACCCGGATTTCAATGAAGTACATGCCTGACCCCAGTATCTTTGCGGTTGTTTTAACATTGTTTGCGTTTCTCCTCGGAGTATTTGTAGCAGACGTGGCACCAATGAAGATGGTTCAACATTGGTATAAGGGTCTTTGGAGCCTGCTTACTTTTGCTATGCAAATGGCTCTGATCATTATTACAGGTTCGGCTGTTTCTGAAGCGCCACTTACAAAACGGGGTATACAGAAGTTGGCAGGGATGGCTAAAACCGGTAAGCAAGCTGTTTGGCTGGTAACTTTCGTGTCGGTTCTGGTTTCTTTCCTTCACTGGGGCCTCAGCCTTGTTGTCGGCGCCTTGTTGGCCAAAGAATTGGCACGCGAGCTGCGTATCAAAAATATTCCTTTTGAGTACGGCCTTATCGGTGCTGGCGCGTATGTAGGTCAAATGACCTGGCACGGAATGATGTCAGCTTCGATCGGCCTTTTGATTGCGACACCGGGACACTTCCTGGAAAGCAAAATAGGCCTTATTTCCATGTATGATTACATGTTCAATCCTATGAACATAATTGTTACAATTGCCTTACTTATCTTTCCGCCGCTGTTTGCTTCGATGCTTCACCCTAAAACAGACAACACTTCGCCCTTGAGCGAAGACAGCCTGAAGGCTATCGAGCTGGAAAGCAGTGCTGTTTCGGAAATGCCGAAGGATGCGTCGGTTGGCGATATTTTAAATCACAGCTCCATCCTGGCTGGCTTGCTGGGTTTGCTGGGTATGGTCTATATAGTGTGGCATTTTGCCACGAAAGGTTTCTCTTTGGATATCAACCTTGTTAATGCGATTTTTATGTTTTTGGGAATTATCATGCATAAAAACATCGCCAGCTACCTGAAAGCAGTAAAAGCGGCGACACCGGGGGTAGCCGGAATAATATTCCAGTTCCCATTGTATGCGGGTATCATGGGCATGATAAGGTATTCTGGCTTGGTCGATATGTTAGCTAACCTTATGGTTAGTATCAGTACCCCGACTACTTTTTATCTCTGGACTTTCCTCAGCGCAGCTACAATTAACATGTTCGTTCCTTCAGGAGGCGGTCAATGGGCGGTACAAGGACCTGTCGCCATTAATTCTGCTATGATGATGGACGCCAATATCATCAAGACTTGTCTGGCAGTTGCTTATGGCAATACTTGGACAAACATGGCGCAGCCCTTCTGGGCTTTGGCACTTCTTGGAGTAACAGGACTTAAAGCGCGTGAAATCATGGGCTATTCGATCGCAATAATGTTGACTAGTGCCTTTATTTTCATCATCGGCGTAACGTTCTTACCGGTTTAAGGAGGAGAAAAAATGAGAGAATTAACAGTAGCAAAAGTACATGAGCTAATGCAAGAGAAAAAAATAACCGCGGTTGAACTTGCGAAGTACTATCTGGACAGAATTGCCAAATATGATAAGCAGGGACCAAAACTCAATTCGATTATTTTAATTAATCCTAATGCCGAAGCGGAAGCCAGGAAACTGGATGAAAGATTCTTGACCGAAGGCTTAGTGGGACCTTTGCACGGAATTCCGGTTATTCTCAAGGACAACTGTGAAACTTATGATATGCCGACAACGGCTGGCGCGATATCCCTGAAAGGTTTTGAATCGAAGAAAGATGCTTTCCTGGTGAAAAAATTGAGGGCAGCCGGCGCAATTATCCTGGCAAAATCCAATTTGCATGAATTCGCTATTTGGGGTGAAACAATAAGCTCGATCCAGGGGCAGACACTGAATCCTTATGACTTGACCAGAACTCCCGGTGGTTCCTCCGGAGGCACGGGCGCGGCTATCGCTGCTGATTTTGGCATTGTCGGTATCGGCACAGATACGATTAACTCCGTTCGTTCTCCGTCATCGGCTAACAGCCTTGTCGGCATCAGACCAACAATGGGCTGTGTCAGCAGAGGAGGGATAGTGCCTTATTCCATGACACAGGATACGGCTGGCGCTATCTGCCGGACCGTAGAAGATGCGGCAAAAACACTTTCGGTTATTGCCGGTTATGATTCTGAAGATGAAATAACCGCCTGGGCTTTTCCGCATCGAAGCATTAATTATGCGGCCGGACTCGAAAAGAGCACGCTGTCCGGCAAACGCATAGGCGTCTTAAGGAGCTTTTTCGGTAAAGAAGAAATCAACCAGGAAGTTAATGCGGTAGTGAATGCCGCTATTGCGCAGATGTCAGCAGCAAGCGCTATCGTTATGGATATTAAGGAAGATGTGAATTCTGCCTGGCTTACTTCTGA
This sequence comes from Negativicutes bacterium, assembly GCA_009930275.1. The sequence continues at coordinate 5,154 of RZYP01000061.1, read as the reverse complement.
TGTGAGTGTTCACCTCGATGATTTCAGCGATCACCTGACAGCATATTTAAAACCGTTGCCGCCGGAAGTAGCAGTACATTCCTTGAAGGAAATCTATGAAAAAGGATTATACCATCCGGTCGATAAAGAAAATATCGAAACTGCGATCAAGCTGACAACCCAGTCACCGGAATATGACAAGAAAATTCTAAGGCAGGCTCAGGTCAGGAATACCATCATGAAAATTATTGCCGATTATGAACTGGATGCTATCGTTTATCCGCATCAGCAACAGCTTGTCTGCAAAGTCGGCAGTTCTCAGAAACAGCGCAATGGCGTCCTGTGTTCGGTAACCGGTTTCCCATCGGTAGTTGTGCCGGCAGGTTTCTCCAGGCCGGATGCTGATTCTGCGATAGGGGTGCCAATCGGCATGGAAATCATAGGCGAGCCTTGGTCAGAAAAACGCCTTATCCGGATTGCGTACGCTTTTGAGCAGGCAACCCATTATAGGAAGCCACCGGTAACCACTCCGTGATTATTTAAAGAAAATATAGCGAGGAAGAGCCCTCAAGGTAGCATTTACACCTCCCTTGGGGGCTCTTTGTTGGCAAAAACCTTATTGTCTATAGTATAATAGAAGTGGTTATTTTATGTTATATGGGGTGAATTCAGATGGATATGAAAGAATTAAAGGAGCTGGGCAGACAAAAATTTGGCAAGGTTTGTCGTATGTGTCCGGTTTGCGACGGGCGTGCTTGTGCGGGGGAAATTCCTGGTGCCGGCGGCGTCGGGACAGGTCAGGCTTTTCGTAATAATATCAGTGCTTTGGCGGAGGTAAAATTGCGCCAAAGGATAATTCACAATGTTAATAAACCTTCCACAGCCTTAAGTTTGTGGGGAAAAGAGCTGGCAATGCCTGTTTTGGCGGCGCCGATTGGTGGTATAGCCTTTAATTGGAATGGTTATATTGCTGAAGGGGATTATGCTAAGGCCGTTATCAGCGGTTCCAGGGCTGCAGGCTCTTTGGGCATGGTTGGCGACGGTAAACTCCCTGAAATTTATGCAGGCGGGCTTACCGCAATTTTGGCCGAAGATGGCTGGGGCATTCCTACGATCAAACCCCGGCCTAATGAACAGATTATCGAACTGGCTGCACAGGCTGAAGCTGCGGGAGCGGTAGCTGTTGCTATTGATGTTGATGCCGCGGCCTTAATCAATATGACGGTTTCCGGCCAGCCGGTTGGTCCTAAAACCTACGCGGAACTGGTGGAGTTAAAGAATAACATAAGGCTACCGCTGGTTATAAAAGGCGTGATGGACGTAGAAGACGCGTCTGTATGTGCTGAGGCCGGAATTGATGGTATAGTTGTTTCTAATCATGGAGGGCGAGTGTTGGACCATACACCGGGAACGGCAGAAGTTTTGCCGAAAATTGTCGATAGTGTTGGTAAGGAAATGACCATTTTTGTCGATGGCGGCATCAGGACGGGCTTTGATGTTTTGAAGATGCTGGCTTTGGGCGCTGATGCCGTTCTTCTGGGGCGGCCGATTACGCAGGCCGGTGCCGGCGGAGCAGAAGGCATTGCCTTTTTCTTGAAATATATACAAGCTGAGCTGGAAGCAGCCATGATTATGACAGGCGTGCAGGATTTGTCTAAAATCACTAGGGATATTATTTATAAGCGATAGGGTTTTTGGGTAAAAAACAAAAAGCGGCTTCGGTCAAAAGACCGAAGCCGCTTTACTCGCTTATTAAGCTTTCCAAAGTCCATGCAGGTTGCAATATTCATAAGCAGCGATAAATTTGTCGCCGGGAGTAAGGGCAAAAACGGCTTCCGGAGCATCACCAGGATTGAGAACTTTACGTTCTCCGCCTTGCTCAGTGAGGAGATAAACCCACTGGATATAGTGCTCAGGAACCATTGGATGCGGTACGCCGCCAACTTTAACAGTAACGAGATCGCCTTCAATTGTGACAACAGGTACGTGTTTTTCTTTAGCAGCATCAACGGTATTGGCTATCAATTCCGTCATGTTTTCTCCGCAGCAGACCATAGGTACGCCGCTGTCGTGAATTACGCCTACAAGATTTCCGCAATGTTTGCAGATTAAAAACTTAACTTCTCTCATTAAAAACCCTTCTTTCTTTTTATTATTGCGGTCTGTAATATTCCGCTTGCTAACTTAAGGCAACATTTATATATCGATGCCAAGAACTTCTTTGACTACGAGGCCGACTACAAAGGAAAAAGCTGCTACACTCAGACTGATCACGGCCATTTCGCTGAATTTTTTCTTAAAGTCCAAGTCTTTGGCCACAGATATGTAATATGTAAAGACGAATATAATGAGTACAACTGTAAGCAGCATCATTACCAGAGCGTGTAAATAACTTTCGTTATCAAAAATGAGGTAAGGCAGGACTAGCAAAGCTACGGTAACGCAATAGGCGAGGCCGGTGTAGGCACAGGATTTTACAGCGTCAGTACGGCCCTCGCTGCGTGCGGACAGGAATTCTGAAGAAGCCATGGAGAGGGTTGCGGAAACGCCGGTAATAAGGCCCGATAGGGCAATAAGTTTTGTGTTTTGCAGCGCCAAAGTGAGTCCGGCAAGTGTGCCGGTGAGTTCTACCAAGGCGTCGTTAAGACCCAGAACCATAGAACCTACGTATTGCAGCCGTTCTTCGTCAAGCATGGCCAGAAGCTGTTGTTCATGAGCGTCTTCCTCTTCGGCAATTTGCTGTGCCTCCGGCACGGACGCCTCGAGTAAACGGTATGTTTCAGCGGCGGATTTTTCCCCGGATTCCATAAGTTTCAGCGCGAAAGTATAGCCGAATAGGATAGAGATAAGATTATACCAAAAGACCTTTAAATAATTGGGACTTACCTCTTGCTTGGTGTAGCGGGCCCAAATCGTGCTGTGTCTGCGCTCTTCTTCAGCAGTTTGTAAAATAATGGCTTTGTTTTTTTCGTCTTTAATTCTTTTGGCAATTTTTTTGTAGATGTGATACTCTGTTATTTCACTGACTTGCATTCTTAGTATTATTTTCTTTTCTTCAGCTGTTATTTTTTTTGTCAGAGGGAAAACTTTTCACACATCCTTTCTATAGGATATTGGCTTGTTTCAGGCTATTACATAATTCTATTCGCCATATTGGGGAAAAAACCTTTTGATAGAACAAATTTTTTAAATGTTATTGGATAATAATCATTATTGGTTGTTTGAAAAATAAGTTGATACCGAGTGATTAATTTGACTTGTCACCTACAATAAACTAGAATTAACGGTAAGAAGAGTTTGCTTTTGAGAAAATAATTTTTTGGTAAAGGCGGTCGACGTTTATGGAAGAGATTTATGATATTGCCATTATTGGTGGTGGACCAGCCGGCCTCTCGGCAGCAGTAACGGCGAGTGTTCGTAACAAAAAGGTTATAATTTTTGATGTCAACGGTTTTAGCCCGCGTTTGCGCAAAGCACATTTAGTTAGTAATTACCTAGGACTGCCTGATATTACCGGCGAGGAACTGATGAATAAATTTGTTGAGCATGCACTAAGTTTTCAGCCGACAGTTGTCAGGGAGAAGGTTATATATGCGAGTGAGGGTGACAAAGTTTTCACGCTTGGCACTTCCAGCGGATTTTATACAGCGAAATCGATTATTCTGGCAATCGGGGCTTCTTCTTCAGAAATAATTCCCGGCGAGAAGGAATTTATCGGCAAGGGTGTAAGTTATTGCGCTACTTGCGACGGGCATTTTTTTAAAGGTAAGAACATTGCCGCTATCGTCACGGTTCCCGGCGCGCTTGACGAAGTAGATTTCTTGGCTGAAATTTGCGACAAGGTCGTACTCATGCCTCGCTTTAAATTGGAAGCTGAGCCGAAACAGTCAAATATTGAGGTGGTGACGGCTGAACCGGACGAAATAGCCGGAACCGACCGAGTGACAGGCGTAAGAACCAAGCATGAATATTATCCGGTGCAGGGCGTCTTTATTTTCAGAGAATCTGACCCGATTGATGCATTGTTCCCCGCATTGCGGCTTCACGGCAAGTCAATTGCCGTGGGTGAAGAAATGGAAACGAGTATGGACGGTATTTTTGCCGCAGGTGATTGTACCGGCCAACCCTGGCAGATCAGCAGGGCCACCGGACAAGGGATAGTTGCGGCTTTGAGCGCGGTTAAATATTTGGCGCAACTTAAAGATTGAACTACAAAAAACAGCGCAGCTAGTTTTATACTAGCCGCGCTGTTTTTTATTTGATCATAGAAAGAATTTTTTCATCGTTAATGATTTGTTCCAGACGCTTAAGAATGTCAGGATTGTAATTCTTGACCAAACCTTCTCTTTTAAGGAAGGCTAAGGCAATGTTAACATTACCCTGTCTCTCGCATAAAAGATCGGCAAATCTGTTAACAACCTGCAGAATATCGGCTTCGACTTCCATGCCCGCCAGTTTTATTTCTGCTTTCAGCTTTTCACAATTAACCCCCGCGACATTTTTCGTAGCATAAAGTAAAACCGGTTTAAGCCATTTGCTTAGTTTCAGGTCTTCCAACAGGTCCAACCCGACGCTAAGATACTCAGATTCTTCTGTTGCCGTTATCGTGCCTGCGTGCTGAAGAACGATGGCCGCGAACAGTCTTTCTTCTGCTTCGTCGTTCAGGCTGAGATTGTCAGCCAGCTTTTTGGCGTACAACCATTCATTAGATATTAATGTAAGATATTGCTTATTGCCGATGCTGCGCATTATTTTGTTCAAGACATTAACCACGCCGATACGCGGCTCCATAGTATCTGAACAGAATTTGTCTTTAAGAAGTTTATTGATAATTGCCTGCAACTCTTCGTAATTAATTGGTTTGACTAAAAAATTGTCAGCACCGACTTTAAAACCATGGATACGGTCTTCAATGTCACTTAAGGCCGTCATCATGATGACGGAAATATTTCTGGTAAGGGCATTTCCTTTTAATTCTTTGCATACTTCATAACCGCTTAAGCCCGGCAGCATGACATCCAGCAAAATAATATCGGGGAGTTCTTTGGCAACGATATCAAGACAGCTTCTTCCCTCTGCGGCAGCATAGACAATATGTCCCCAACTTTCAACGACATCTTTGACCAATTCGCAGATTTGCTCATTATCGTCAACGACTAAAATTCGTCCCACTTT
>RZYP01000263.1 GCA_009930275.1 Negativicutes bacterium | reverse complement strand
AAACCTGTTACGGTGGTTTCATGTTGCCATGATGCAAATAAAGTTGGCTTAGATTTCTGAATGTTAGCCAGAAACTGATGTGCTTTCTTTAATTTGTTCCGTAATGATTTATACCTGTTCATAACCCATTTTATTAATCGGCGATGTAAGCACCGAAAAATAAATGACATGGCTGATGGACGGAACTTGCCATAGTAATTTATCCATCCTTTCAGTTGCGGGTTTAACTCCGCTGCAATGCTTTCAATGGTGGCATTTGTCCAACGATGAAAGTGTGTTTGCCTCAAGGTTTCTAAAATACGTTTCCCCGATTTGACGCTGATTGCCAAATCAAAACCTAAAAACAGATGCCCATCTTTTGTTTTCGATGACCTTGGTTTGAATGTAAACCCAAGAAAATCGAATTTTACCAATTCGAAGTCACCTGTCCGCTTATGGTCTTTGCAATAAATAAGCTTTGTCTTTTCAGGATGCAGTTCCAGCTTACAATCTTGCATGCGTTTTCGCAGCCGTTCCAACACGTACCGTGCCTGTTCTTCCGATTTGCAATGAATCACAATATCATCGGCATACCGTTCAAACTTTACCCCGTTAAAATACTTGGACATCCATTGGTCGAAAGCATAGTGCAGAAACAGGTTGGCAAGCAAAGGACTGATAACCCCACCTTGCGGTGTGCCTTTGCCTTGTTTATGTACCATTTCGTTATTGGCTTTCTGCACAGGTGCAGTTAACCAGCGAACGATGTACATCTTTGCCCATTTCTCGCTCACATGCTTGTCAATGGCAAGCAGCAACTTTTCATGGTCAATGTTATCAAAGAACCCTTTAATGTCAATATCAATCACCCAATTAAACAGCCAACAGTTGCGCCTTGCTTTTCGGAGTGCATCGTGTGCGCTCTTGTTGGGGCGGTAACCATAACTGTCTTCATGGAAAATCACTTCCATCCGTGGCTCTAAATAATCTTTAACCACCATTTGCGCCACCCTGTCCCCTACCGTTGGTATCCCAAGCTTACGGGTCTTGCCGTCAGCTTTGGGTATTTCAACTTCCTTTACTGGGGGTGGAAAATACGAACCCGATGAAAGCCTGTTCCATAGCTTGTACAGGTTATTTGACAGGTTCTCCTCAAATTGCTTGAGGCTTTCCCCGTCAATCCCTGCCGAACCTCCGTTGGCTTTCACTTTCTTGTAAGCTTCCCATACCATTGGTTTTGTAACCGGTATTGGTTTTGTTCTACTCATTTTAATCCTCCTTGCCAAAATTGGCATGTTGTTAAAATTTGTTTTACTAATTGACCTAAACCCTTCGCTCCTTCTATGTTTCCATAGCTTTCAACACTACTACGGTTTAGTCCGCCCCCATACATCGCTTTGGTACTTTCTGCCTCGTGTTGTCGCACTTGTGCATTTTCCCTTATCATCAACATATGGGTTCCCTCGTTCCATCAATGAGCCTGGTTAAAGTTCATGCCCCCTTAATATCGGTTGGCACATAGCCGGTAAACAGGTATCTGCTATGCTCGTCCTGCCAATAGCACAAAATAGGCAGTTTCGCCAACGGGTTACATTTTCTCGACACTTCATCAGAGGTTCACTTGCGTTCATCTCCTTTAACCGTACCTGACTCCTTTTATGAAGCCTTTTCTTTATTGCTAAGCACCATTGCCCTTTCAAACAATAGCACCATAAAGTGGTTTGAAAGCTGCTCCTGCAAGCCGCTTTCGGTGGGTCTCTTCGACTGCGCTCTTCACAGGCGTCCACCATCTCATTAATAGCGTATCAAAGAACTATTTGTCCTCTAAGTCGAGGCGCACTGTGCTATTTGTGGGAGGGCATATCCTGTCATTTAACATTCATTCTCAGTTTCTCGTTTCTGTCTTTTTAGCATGGCACACAACGCCTCGCGCATATGAATTGTGGCGGACTGCGTGCTTCCCACTTTCTCCACATACACGTTAAGTTTGAAGCGGGCTACTGCTGCCTAAAACCCCTGAAAGCCACGCAATGATTTATTATGCGCTGTTGTGTTGCGTTATTAATTTAATTGCCTTTTCTCAAGTTTAATTTTATAATCCATTTCAAATGTTCCATGTGTTATAAAATTCAATTTCTCAATCATACCAATTAGTAAATTTAAATCCTTTATTGAACCATCTGAAATCTTAGGTTGAGTTAAACATTTCACTGGTTTTGAATTTTCAATTGTAA
>RZYP01000060.1 GCA_009930275.1 Negativicutes bacterium | reverse complement strand
GTTTTCGGCACTAACTTACGGCAATTGCTCCTGCAGCAACCGTTAGGCGGCCATACAGTTTTAGGTCTGGATCCCGGCTATCGTACGGGGTGTAAAGCAGCCGTCGTTAGCCCGCAGGGGCAAGTGCTGGCCATTGCGACTCTCTATCTAACGGGCAGCGACTATCAACGCACGAACGCAGAAGAAGAATTCCTCAAATTAGTGAAGGCTAATAATGTCACCTTGATTTCTATTGGCAATGGTACCGCCTCTTACGAAACAGAGGAATTTGCAGCGCAAATGATTGAAAAACATCAATTAAAAATTGCTTATGTCATAACGAGTGAAGCAGGAGCTTCTGTCTACTCTGCCTCCAAGCTTGCGAGGGAAGAACTGCCTGACCTGGATGTGTCTATTCGTGGGGCGGTGTCCATAGCCCGCAGGGTGCAAGACCCTCTAGCCGAGCTTGTGAAAATTGAACCAAAAGCCATTGGGGTAGGGCAGTATCAGCATGACGTTAATCAGAAAACTCTCACCGACACACTCGGTACTGTTGTTGAATCTTGTGTCAACCATGTAGGAGTTGAGCTAAATACTGCCTCTCCAGCGCTGCTTGCTTATGTTGCCGGTGTTTCTCCTGCCGTTGCCAAAAACATTGTTGCCTGGCGCTTAGAAAACCATCATTTCGGCAGCCGCAAGGAATTAATGAAGGTTGCACGCCTCGGTCCTGCTTCTTTCACTCAATGCGCAGGCTTTCTCCGCATCCTGAATGCTAAAAATCCGCTTGATAACACTTCTGTTCACCCAGAAAGCTATGCCTTAGCGGAAAAAATAATAACTGAATTAGGTTTTACTTTAGACGATTTCACAAAAAAGCAGTCCGAACTGCAAGCAGCTGCCATTAAAGCAGATGCCAAGACACTTGCAGCAAAACTAAGTGCCGGACTGCCTACAGTCACCGACATCCTTTCTGCCTTGGCTAATCCGGGGCGCGACCCAAGAGAAGATGCGCCAGCACCCATGACGCGGAAGAAAGTGGCCAAGCTTTCTGAACTGGAAATAGGTTCCGTCGTCAAAGGCACAGTGCAAAATGTTGTTGATTTTGGCGTCTTTGTCGATATCGGCTTAAAAGTCAGCGGGCTGATACACCGCTCTGAACTTAGCAATAAGCCTTTCCGACATCCCCTCGACATTGTAGGTGTCGGTGATATCATCGAACCGACAATTATCAGCATCGACGAAAAACGCAACCGCATAGGATTGAGTTTGAAAAAATCACGTCAGGAAGTAAAATAACTTTTTAAAAAGCTGCCGCCGCGAATAAATTTATTCGCGGCGGCAGCTTCTCTATTTTTACTTTTTCTCATGACCATCAGTTTTTGCTTCATGTTCAAGCTTTTCCTGGCATTCAGGACAATAGCCATAGATATCCAGCTTATGACCGACAATCTTAAATTTTGTTTTTTGAGCAAGAGTCTCCTCGAGCTTTTTTAAAGGACACTCCTCAATTTCAATATTCTTATTGCATTTTGCACAAATCAAGTAATGCTTGTGTTCCTGCCTATTTATTTCAAAAGTAAATTTCTTTTCATTAAAAATACTCGTTTTCAGGATTAAACCTTTTTCGGCAAAAACTTCCAGTATCCGGTAGATAGTTGAAAGACTGATAGTTTCTTTCTTTTCTTTGAGCTTCACATAAATTTCGTCTACTGTAATCGGCCGATTTTCGCCTTCCAGTATTGCAATAACCAATTTACGCTGTACGGTATTTTTTATACCGCAGCCTGCAAGTTTAGTACTGCTATTTTGTGACTTCAAAATGTTCATCCTCCCTGCTTCCCCTTCTCCCTTCTTTTCGGGAGACAACAACATAAACAAGGAAATAACTAATCGAAGAAAAGATAACAATTAATGCTCCAGAAGGAATATTGGTCAAATAAGAAAGACCCAGTCCTGCCAGACAAAAGAAACAGCCTATTATCACAGATAGTCCCATTCTTGCCTTAAGACCGTTTGACAGCAGGCTTGCTATCGCCGTCGGTGCCGTGAAGAGCGCCAGAACTAGAATAATGCCAACCACCCTGATTAAGACCACAACCGACAGCGCAATGAGCACGAACAGCAGGTATTCCAAAAAAGCTGTCCGGATGCCTATGATCGAGGCAAACTCCTCATCAAACAAGTAAGACTTCCAGTAATCGAATAAAATAGCAATAATGCTGGTAACCACTATCGTCAGCAAAGCAATCAAATAAAGATCTGCTCTTGTTACCGATAAAATGTTGCCGAACAAGTAAGAAGACAAGTCCGGCGGATATCCCGGCATTAATGCTATGAAAAAAATCCCAAGAGCCATGCCTAATGACCAAAAAAGCCCTATTACTACATCAGCTTTCGTGCCGCCTCTCCTTTTAATGTAGCCTATGCCAAAGGCGGCGCACAAAGACATGAGGAAAGCGCCTATTATTGGTTCAAAGCCCAAAAGATAGCCCAAGCCAACACCGCCGTAAGAAGTATGCGCTATGCCGCCGCTCATCATGACGAGTTTCTTTTCGACTATGATTACGCCGATTACACCACAGACAATGCTCGCAAAAATCCCGGCAAGTATCGCATTTTGAATGAACTGATATTGAAAAAGCGAAGCTAACATCCTATTTACCCTCCCCGTGTTGCTTAAGTACCCTATGCGGAACACCGTGGGCTATAAGATCGACCGGGCAGCCATAGAGATTTTCTACAATATGCTCATTTATTTCGGCAGCACCATGGTAGACAAGCTGCTCATTAATGCAGGCCAAGGATTTTACATGCGAAGAAATGGCAAGAAGATCATGCGTAACCAGAATAATAGACATATTCTTATTAAGCTCCTTGAGCAGCGAAAAAATCTGATCACGCGAAACAGCATCTACACTGGCAGTCGGTTCATCGAGAAGAAGCAGCTTGGGTTCGACTGCAAGGGCACGTGCGATAAGCATTCTTTGGAATTCGCCGCCCGAAAGCTCTGATATAAGCCTGTCCTTCAACCTGTAAATGCCTACCTGTTCCAGCAATGTGTCCACCCGTTCTTTGTCACTATTGCTGTATTTGTGAAAAAAAGAAAACTTCGGGGCAAGCCGTCCTGTTAAAACAACCTGCTCCACGGTAATGGGGAACTCCTTATCCAAGCTGGAAATTTGAGGCACATAACCAATTAATTTGCCTGTTTTTCCCGGTTTTTTGCCATAAACTCTTATGTCTCCATCCGTAGGCGGAACAATACCAAGAATAGCCTTCAAAAGCGTCGTCTTGCCGCCGCCATTCGGGCCTATTATCCCTAAATATTCTCCGTCTTCAACATTAATAGAAACACCAGTCAAGGCTCGTGTCTCACTGTATCTTACAGATAGATTGTTAATATTTACGGCTCTTTGCCTCTGCTCGGTATCCGTCCCATTAGCCTTTGAAATCATTGCATTACCTCAGCCATAAGTTTTACCATATTTTTGTAGTTCGCTATATAATTCGCCGCAAGTGGCTCCAACTTAACCGTCTTGCCGCCTATTTCATCTGCAAAAGCCTGTGCTTGCTTACTTGATATTTCTGCTTGATAAAAGATTGCTTTGATCTTCTCTTTTTTCGCCAGATCAATTACTGCTTGCATGCTCTGCGGCGTTGCTTCTTTACCTTCTTCTTCCAAGGCGTACATCTGGAGATTATAGTCAGCAGCCAGATAACCAAAGGCAGGATGGAAAACAACGAACTTTTTGTTTGCCACATTCTCAAGAGTCTTTTGGATGTCCTTGTCCAAACCATCAAGTTCAGCCAAATATGCCTTGGCATTCTTTTCATATTGCTCTTTATTGGCAGGGTCTATCTTACCCATTTCGAGGGCGATAACCTTCACCATAACTTTAGCCCTTTTGGGGGAAAGCCAGATATGAGGGTCCCTCTCTCCCGGTGCAATGTCGCGTTCCGGGTATACCTTTGCGACTTCCTCCTGCAGCTTTACCACTTTTAAATTCTTGGCATTGTCAATCTTTGGCAATATATTAGTTTTTTCCGTTGGAACGCCGATGGCAAAGAATACTTTCGCTTTAGCGAACTGCGTCATCTGCTTCGGATTTGGTTCATAGTTTTCCGGGCTGTTTCCGGGCGGAACCATAACAACCACTTCTGCCAAATTACCGCAGACTGCTTCCACAAAAGTTTTTTCCGGCACTATAGTGACCGCCACAATCGGTTTTTTGCTTTCAGTATTTCCCTTGCCTGCACAACCGGTAATACCCAATGACGTTAATATGAGCATCATTCCGGCCAGCAATCCGATAATTCCTGTTTTTTTCATTTAGCTACCACTTCCCGATCAGATTTATGCAAATGCAAATCATTCGCATTTACTATTATACTCCCGATCCTTTAAGCTGGCAACTTCTATCGCCCTTGGCAATTTCCTCGTTTAATTTTTTCATTTCTTTAATCATGAAGATTGCTACTATTGACGCAGCAATAAGATCGGCAATCGTACCGGCATAGAGAATGCCCTCAAGTCCGAACCAAAACGGCAAAATAAAAATTAAAGGCAGTAACAGAATTAACTGCCTCAGCATCGAAAGAATGGAGGCCTTTAGCGGCTGTCCTGTAGCCTGAAAATAACTGGTGGAAATTATCTGGAACCCTGCCACAAAGACCCCTCCGAGAAATAGTCGCATGCAGGAAACGGCAAAAATCATGAATTCTTCGCCATTTGATCCGAAAATCTGAAGAATTTCCTCGGGAATAAGCTGGCAGCAAAGCCAGCCAAAAATGGTAATTGCTGAAGCAATTCTGGCCGCCAACATATAAGTTTCCTTCACCCTTTTCGGCTCATTCGCGCCTCGGTTAAAGCCGATGATGGGTTGGGCCCCGGCACCAATGCCTACACAAATCGAAATCACTATCATGTTGACTTTCATGACTATTCCCATCGCGCTTATCGCCATATCGCCGCCCACGGGGCTCAAATTGCCATAATAAAGGAGGGAATTATTCATACAGACCTGCAGAAGGGTAGCGCCTGATTGCAGGATACAGCTGGAAAAGCCGATAGCCATAGCCTTACGACACATGTTCATGTCTGGATGAAGCAATAAACCCAATTGCAAACGCATTTTACTTTTGCGCAAAAAGTACCAGATAAAGGTGACCAAGGAAAGCAACTGCGCGCAAGCAGTTGCCAGAGCAGCACCTAAAACACCCCAGCCAAACTGAAAAATAAAAAGCGGTGCCAGCATTACGTTAAGTAAAACGCCACTGACCAACCCGCGCATTGCCAAACGGGGACTGCCGTCGGCACGAGCAAGATTGGATAAGCCGATTATCAGCATCGTCATTGGTATTATGGCAATCATAACCCCGCCGAATTCCTTCGAGTATTGCATTGTTTTTTCTGTCGCGCCAAAAACAGTCAGGAGCGGCTCTAAAAGAAGCAACCCGCCAACCGTCAGGACAACGCCAACGATAACGGCCACAGCCGTAACAGTGTTTAAGACTTTCTCCGCAACGTCTTTACGCCCTTCACCGAGTTTTATTGCTGCAAAAGCACTGCCGCCGACACCAAAGAGGGTGCCGAGAGCAAGCACTACTGTTACAATCGGAAAAGCAATAGTAGTGGCGGCATTTCCCAAATAGCCCACAGCCTGACCTATAAAAATCTGATCAATAATATTGTAGAGAGAATTAGCCAGCATTGATATTATGGCGGGGCCGGCAAACATTTTCAGTAATTTATTTGTTGGTTCATACGCAAGGATGTTTCTTTCTTCAATGTCCTGTTCTATCATAAAAACCCTCATCCTCACCTAATTTCCATATTTTTTATGTCGCAAATAATAAAATAACGCAAAGCTGCTCTTGAGATTATTTCGGCATTAATAATGACAATAAAAATGGCACCAGCAGCGTCAAAATAAGTCCGTTCACAAACCCAAGAATACCCGTATGCAGGTCAGTATATTTGATGATGACCGGCAGCGTGGAATCCATCGTGCTTGCTCCGCCTATGCCAACACTCATAATTTTGTTGTATCTGGCAACCAACGGAATCAAGATAAAAGAAAGCGTTTCTCGCAAAACATTTGTCAAAAAAGAAATTGTACCGATTTCTACGCTGTACATGGTGCTGATGACAACTGAAGACAAACTGTACCAACCCAGACCAGCGCTGACTAAAATCGCGTCTTCACTTTTCATCCCTGCTGCTACGCCCGCTATGCCGCCACCCAAAAGACTCCCGATAATTACTGCTGCAGGAATTGCAACCATCAAAACTATCCCCTTAGGATGACATATTTTTTTAATTATGTGCCTGTTGCCGCCAATTTCTACGCCTGCGACGAAAACCATGAAAGACAACGCAGCAAGCAATGTATCATCGAGCAGCGGCCTCGCCTGCGGCGACAACCACAAATAACCGCCGCCGATACCAGTAATAATAGCCGCGATAATGGCAAAAATCATGTTTTGTCCCTCTCTTCCTCTTGCCTGATGTTATCCGCGAAAAATTTCGTGACAACCCACAAAAGCGAAAGACTGCCAAGAATGACACCAACCGCAATCGTCACCGCCCGGAAACCAAGCAGACCGAGATTCCGCAGCAGCTCAGCATCACAACCGATTTTTGCTCCGAGACACCAAAGCATGATTAATAAAGCAACCGTAGAAAGACGGTTAAGATTTTTTTTCGTATTGTAGCCAAAAATATCGAGACATCCAAAGATGATGCCAATCGCTATACTTATAAAGATACTTTCCAAAAAAACTGCCCCCATAAAAAGAATAAGCCCCGCCGCTACGGGACTTATCCTCTTGACTTTTTATTCAATCACTATCAGCAAAGGATAAAGCGGTTGACCGCCGTCAAACAACTCAATCTCCCAATCACTGTTTATTTCTTTCAATTCGTCGACCAGCAGACGCGCCTGGTCGGCAGCAATATCTTTGCCGTGATAAATACTGATCAATTCCGCGTCTTCTGCCGCGATTGCCAATGTTTCCGCAGCTACGGACAACAGGGAGTCGCCGGTGCAAACAATCTTTTCCTCGACCAGTCCTATATACTGCCCTTTTTGAATTTTAAGGCCATTCACGACACTATCCCGCACAGCAATGCTGCAAGCGGCGCTGCGCGCTGCTTTAGCCTGTTCTTTCATAGCAATGACATTTTCTTCCATAGACTTGCTTTTGTCAAAAGCCACAAGAGCAGCGAGCCCTTGTGCCAGATTATTCGTAGGTATGAAATCTATCTGGCGGGTTCCTAAAAGCTTCTTCACCTGTTGTACCGCCAAGACTATATTTTTGTTGTTTGGCAAAATAATGTACTGTTCTGCCTTACCTTGTTCAATGCTGCGAACAAAATCTTCAACCGGCGGATTCATGCTTTGTCCGCCATAGATGATTTCTTCCGCGCCAATGCTTTTCATGATTTTTGCTATACCGTCTCCTGCCGCCACGGAAAGTACCGCCAATCCGTTTCTCACGGTTACCGGTGGTTTGGTGAAAAGATTCTCTCTGTGCTGGTCGGCCATATTATCTATCTTGATATCGTGCAGTGTTCCCCAGTGTAGAGCCCGCTGCAAAACTGCACCAGGGTCCTTGGCATGGATGTGAACCTTGACTATATCGTACACAACCCCCACAATCAAAGAATTGCCCATACCTTCCAAGGCATGCATAACTTCTTTTTCCTGTACTTGGGCATCACGGATAACGAATTCAGTGCAATACGGATAATCCAAATCAATTTTCTCGTTAAGGTCAAGCTTGATTGCATGTGCTTCCGCTGTAGCAAAAACAGGCACTACTTCTCCCAGTAAGGCTGCCAAACAACCTTCAAAAAAGACAATCAAGCCTTGTCCGCCGGCATCAACGACTCCGGCCTCCTTCAAAACGGGCAATAGTTCAGGCGTTCTGGCAAGTTCTGAGCGGCCGGCGGCAATGGCCTGTCTAAGGACTTCCGTCAGTTCCAGGCCGTCACGTATGGCCAATCTGGCTCCTTTGGCCATCCCTCTGGCCACCGTCAGAATAGTGCCTTCGACCGGTCGGGACACGGAACGATAAGCATATAAGATGCCATACTGGAAAGCCTTGCCTATTTCGTTGTTGGTAGCAGACTCTTTGCCAGCCAGCCCCTTGCCAATGCCGTGCAGCAACTGGGATAAAATAACACCAGAATTACCACGTGCGCCAAGAACTGCGCTCTTGGCAGCTACCTGGCCGACTTCTCCTAACTTGGCATTTTCCAGTTTGCTTACAGCTTCCGCTACTGCCGCCATGGTGTGCAGCATATTAGTTCCTGTATCGCCGTCCGGAACCGGAAAAACATTTAAACTGTTAATCATTTCATAGTTTTTATCAAAACTTTGATAAGCACCCAAAAGCATAAGTTTGAGTTGGCTGCCGGTTATCGCCGCCTCTTGTTTTATCGTCATCGTTACACCCTTTCTATCCTTTGCGCCGTAAAAATATACCGATAACCTTAGGTCCTAAGTGAGAAGCAAGCACGGTTCCAATTTCCGTAACCATTATTGGCACGCCGGGATACATTTCTGCCAGTTTGTTTTTCAGATTTTCAGCATCTTCAGGTGCTTCAGCATGGGCCACGTACATAGCCTCAAAGGGAGCAAACTTCTCGCCTAATTCCAACATTCTTCGCAAAGTCTTTGCTCTTGTCCTTACTTTGTCGGCAATAGTTAGTTGACCTTTTTTATCTAAATAAACAATAGGCCTGATACCAAGCAAATTCCCTACCAATGCTCCAACGGCACCGATTCTTCCGCCTTTTTGCAAATAATCGAGTGTATCAACGCTAAAGATGGTCTCCGTTCTCTGAGCCAAATCATTGATATAAGCTTCAACTTCGTCCAGATCAACACCCTTTTCTATGTAGGCCAATGCCGCCATCGCCATACCGGCAATCGGAGAAGCAGCGGTCAAACTGTCGACAACGCGTATGTCAGCCCCGGGGATTTCCTCCATCACTTGTCTGGCGGCTAAACGGGCTGTTTGTACTGTTCCGCTCAAAACCCCGTCTATGGTTATCATCAATATTTTCTTTCCCTGCTCGGACAATTTTTTAAAAAGTTCTAAAAAATCACCTAGCGGCGGTTGCGACGTCTTAGGTAATTCACCTGTAGAATCAACCATGGCGAACATCGTCGCCAAGGACTTTTCGCCATCGCGCCATTCCGTTTTACCATGCCGCACACTTAATTTTACTTCGTGGCAGCGTGGATCATCTTTTAGTGGTGTTTGCCCCATGACAGCCGTACTGTCTAAAACGATGTGTATATCATCGCGCATTACGATTCCTCCTGATTAAGGTCCAATTAAGGTGATAATGCGTAAATAAAAACCCTATCCATTGTAACATATTTGCTCAAAAATCCAAAACAATCATGTTGCTTGCAGCTAGCTAATTTCCTGCAATTTAGTCAACAGTCCTTCGGACGTGAAATCCGTAGGCAATATTACATTCCTGCAATTATTTTGCCAGCACTTTTCGGCCGTTTCGGGATTTTTGCAGAGGAAAATACCTTCTTGCGGTACTTCCTGCAGGAAGCATTCGGCCTCTCTGGGAGAGCTTAGCAAAAATATTCCTTCCTGCTGCGCCTTCCAAGTCAATTTTTCCCTCGACGTTAAAACAATATTAATGTGAGCTTCGAGACCTCGCCATTCCTGACTGTCAACACCGACCAGCATTTCCTCTGCCTGGAAAAGAGTTGCTTTTCGTCTTAAGTGCAGTGGTTTTATTGGTATAAAATCTGCCTGGACGCCATGATGTGCCAGTGCGATTGCCGTTGCAAGATCCTTGGCCGCCGTTTTCACCAATTCTGTTTCAAAGTCGCCGAATAACTCGAAAAATCTATCGACTGAATCGGGCGAAGAAAAACAAAGCCAGGACATTCTGAAAAAAAGTTCGGAACTAATGGCCGGCTTCGCTTCAACAATTCTCTGACTTACAACAATAGATTCATATTCAAACCCGCGTTCCAGCAAGGCCTTTGCCAATCCACAATGGCTAGCCCTGCCCTTAACATCGTTTTCACACACCAGATAAACTTTTTTACGCAACGTTATCTCCCCTCAAACTCGTACTTTAATTATATCATACGCTTTTTATCGAACCAAAAAATGGTAAAAAAAAAAGCCCTTACAAAGAAGGGCAAAATGAGGGGCTGTTTTATTATGTAACTAGTATAACATTTTTGTATACAATATGCAACAACCCTATTGAAATATTTTTTATTATTTGAAATCTTCTCCGATATAGACAATTCCTTCTGTCTCCGCCTCAGGGTTTCTTGATATACGGAGCGCATAACTGAAGGGCAGAGTTGAAAGCTTGCTTACTACCCAGCCGTCTGTATTCGTTGCTACCACTTGAGTAGCGGCAATCCGCTCACCTGTGCCAGTACTGACAACATTAAAACCAGCGCCCTCTGCCAAGCTTACTGCCTTATCTAAAGCATCCGGCCTCCCGCTGCAATTAATAATTTTTAGGGAAACACTGCGTTTTGTTGTTTGGAGAGACGTTTGTTCCGTCGTCTGTTGTTCGCTCACAGCAGATTTTTTAGGCTTTTCGCCGCTTTTTACTGTCGGATCAGTCGTTTCTTTCTTTAGACCAACTTTGCCATTTTTCTTTTTCAAATCTTCTGCAGTAGGCTTACGCAAAACTTTGACTGTCTTGTCGGTTTTTTCATCTTTT
>RZYP01000059.1 GCA_009930275.1 Negativicutes bacterium | reverse complement strand
TGTATTTAACTTATGATAATTTCACCCTGTAATTTATCACATGAAAATTTCACCCCCCCTGACTTGGGAGGACAAGATTGTGGTAACTTGGAGTGATGATGTACACAATGACAGATAAGGAGATCCGCAGGCACCACGTTATCAATTGCGCTATTGAGGGGAAAAATACTGTTAAAGATGCGGCAAAGTTACTTAATCTTTCAGAGCGACGCATCAAACAACTTAAGAAGGAGGTCAGGAAAGTAGGAGTCGAGGCTGTTATACACGGCAATAAACAACACAGGCCAATTCATAGTTTAAGTGCCGAAATCAAAGACAGGATCATCTCTTTAAAAACTTCTTATGCCTACGAACTATGTAATTTCGCCCATTTCCAAGAACTGCTGGAGGAAAACGAAGGCATTGTTATTTCCTACTCAGCTTTACACTCACTGCTTACAAAAGCCGGGATAAAAAGCCCCAAGAAACACAGAAAACATAAGAAGCACTTGCTCCGAGCGAGGAAGCCGGCTGAAGGAATGATGCTCCAGGCAGACGGAACACCGCATGACTGGTTTTGCAGCGGCAAAAAACAGTCTCTGCATGGGTTCATAGATGATGCCACAGGGACTATTACAGGGCTGTATATGTGTGAAGCCGAGTGTCTCTTTGGATATCTGGAAGTTACACGTCAGACGATCAAAAAACATGGAGTCCCATTGTCCCTTTACCCCGATAAGTACAGCGTATTCTTTCCTACACAAAAAAAAGAGTACTCTCTATCGATCGAAGATGAATTGGCAGGAATGGAAAAGGCTGTCACACAGTTCGGCCGCATAATGCGTGAGCTTGGCGTAGAGATGTTCCCGGCAAATACACCTCAGGCCAAAGGACGGATAGAGCGTCTTTGGGGAACACTCCAAAGCAGATTGGTCAGTGAATTCAGGATACGGGATATCCGGAATATTGAAGAGGCCAATAAATTTCTCCCGGGATATATAAAAAAATACAACGACCGTTTTGCCATCAAGCCTTCTTCTGATAAAAACGCTTTTCTGCCATTACCTGCAAAATTCAATCTGGACACACTTCTCTGCGTCAGGATACCAAGAGTTACCGATAATTCAGGAGTAATATCAATACACAACTGCCGTTTTGTAATAGCAGACAATAACGTGCCACCAAGGGCAAAAGTCACAATATTGCTCAGCAAAGAAAGTGGCATGAGGGCCGAATACAAGGGGAAATTATTTCCCGTCCGGTTGGTATTGCCACTGAAGTCTTCTTTGGAGCCTGAGGGGACATTGGCAAATGTGACGAAAAAACTCATGCAGGAGTATTTCTTTAAAGACGCAAAGGCTGCTTAAAAAAAGAGGGGGGTGAAATTTTCAAACGATAATTTACCCCCCAAAAAGGTGAAATTTTCACAAGTTATTGACAGATGCTTCAAGCGTATGTGTTTCAAGCGTATGGAGAATGATGAAAATGCAGATGGGCAATAGGATTGCAATAATTCATAAAAATTTTTATACTATTTACCTTTCCTGAACCCATCGAGACAATCCGTTTACAACTGCATAATCCTTATTATCTCATTAATAAACTTTGCGAATTTTTGGCAGTTCTCACATCATCGTTGCACAGCACGTGCGCCAAAAGCTGCTCAATTCATTGTCTGCTTTCCCCAGGATTGTCTTCTAAGACTTAAATACAATTTAAACTAGTTTAGAGAAGGGAGTTCCGGGCACAAAAAAACAGACCCTTTTACAGGGTCTGTTGAGTTATTGGGGTCTGTTGTGTTATTGATGGAGACGCAGAAGATGTTATAGTTTACCTCGGAGCTTTTGTTAATTTGAGCTGTAATCCAGACCGGTCTTATTATTTTTCTTTATCACACTAAAATCTGCTGATTTGATCGATCTTTTTTCTTCGTACATCTTATTAATGTCGGCATTTTTGATCATTTCATCAAGCATGGTGCGGTCAGATTTTTTAATTTCCGCAATACCGTGACTCAGACTTATTATGTATGGCTTATCTTCTTCATTTACGAGTTCAATTTTATCCAATATCCTGAGCCATGTTGTTTCAACCCGATCAATGTCTATATTGACAAAACATATTAAAAATTCATCTCCGCCCAACCTTATTAATAAATCGTTTTCCCTGATATTTTCCTTTATTATTTTTACAGAGTTTAAGATCAGGTCGTCTCCCTGCTCATGACCAAGCATGTCATTAATTTCCTTTAACCCGTTTATGTCTATAAAACAGATAATAATATCTTTCTTTTGCTGTATAAGATTTTCAAGCATTTGCATGCCTGTTGCTCTGTTCAGACAGCCGGTCATTGAATCGTAGGTGGCCATTATTTTGATTTTTTTATTTCCCGACATATAAAGTACAGATATGATAGAAAAAACCAGTGATGCCAGAATGAGGCTAATAAGTATCGTTGGGGACCGCAGTGTATTCGTGATGCTTAAAACAAAAGTGTTTTCGTCATTTGCAAAGTAAAACATCTTGTCAGATGTATGGCACACTACGATCCACTGAATTTCGGACGTATTGATATCTGATAATGTATCATCTTCTTTTTTTAATCTCTTCCGGAGCTCTTCCTTGGGGTTTATCGTGTCGAATGTGAACGATCCATTTTTTGTGAAAAAATGTCCCTTCTTTTCTTTAGTTATACGCTCCCATTCTGATGGAAATATATTTTTGAAGGTGTAGTTTTCTCTCCCGGGATATATAAAACCCCATTCTTTAGCTTTATCAGGGCCAATAAGCCAATAGCTGTCCTTGTTTATAAGCTGAATGCTCCCGACAGTACTGTCGGTCAAATCAAATAATTTTTGTTTTATATTTTCACCTAAATAGTTTGCAACAAATACCCCTGTTTTGACATTGTTTTTGTCAAAGACCGGAATACCAAAACGTATCATAGGTTTTTCCGGCTGTTCTATTGAATTCCCTTCAATATTTAAATCAAATTTTGACATATATATTTCACCTGGACCAAGTTTGATAGTCTCAGTAAAATAATATCTGTCTTTTTTGTTCTGCAGCAGGTCTTCCGGAACTATTTCAGGTTGTCCATTATTGTAATTTATCCTTAGTAATTCATTTCCCTGATCATCCAGATAGCGCAGCTGATCGTATTTCATTTTGCTGTCAGAAAATACCTTCCACTCATTTTCAACACTATTTTTCTCCTTGCCATTATTTACATATTCCAAAAACAAAGGACTGGTGTTCAAGTATTTTATATCAGCGACTATTTGTTCTAATTCGTTTATAGTTAGATCTCTGCCAATTTTAACAAGAGCAGCCTGGCTTTGTTCTAAAAAATTTTTATCGTTAATAATGTCCTTCTGCTTATAAACAGCAAATGCAAGCAAAAGAGAAGTCATGATCAAAATAAATATAATCAGCAGGGAATAGAGGTAATTATCCGTTTTGAATATTTTAGGCATTTTGGGCATCCTGCTTTCAAAAAAATAAAATTTAATGATCATGCTTTGCTGCATTTTTTCATTTACTAATATACATCAGCTCATCCTCTTTTTGCAAAAGACTGCAAAAAAACGTTGAACTTACTGCATCAACAAAGACTGGGAGATGAGCCTTAACTGGCTTATCTCCAGTCTTTGAGAAGATCAACTAAAAAATAGTCATGCATTAAGAAAGATTACCGGAAGATACCTGACAATATCCAGGTTGGACCTGATCTTTCATCAGCATTTTGTTTGCGTTCAGAAATGAAAACAATAATATTACTGCCCTGAGCAAACTTATGCTACACTTCAGTGGTTCTGAAATGTGGCCGTTGATCTGCACCTTTTATTGCAGACAACTGAGAACATGACTTTTATATATCTTTACAGATCCGGAATCTATTAGATCAACTTATGTTAATTTATGGAGAAATTGTATGTCAGATATTAATGAACGTTCCTATTTACTTGATAACTTAAAGGGATTACTGATTGTTTTCGTAGTAATCGGACATTTTTTTGATGTATGGGCTAGCAAGTATTTTAATATACGCTTTATTTATACATTTATTTACCTTTTTCATATGCCGTGTTTTATCTTCATTTCAGGATATTTAACTAAAGACCCTGAAAAAAGCAGAGACAATGCATTCGAGAACCTGTTGGTTCCATATATTGTTATGAGCGTTTTATGGAAAACATACTGCACTATATTCTCCATAGTTTTGCATGGGTATTCTTCCAAACTTTTAAGCTTTTCAATCCTAAACCCGGCATATGGTTTATGGTATTTACAGGCATTATTTATCTGGAGATATTTTTTGAAGGATATCCTGAGAATCAAATATACACTTTTGGTAAGCATCTTATTATCATTGCTTGTGGGAACAGTCAATGAATTCGGCACTGTACTCAGCATGTCACGGGTTATAGTGTATCTGCCTTTTTTTCTCGCCGGATACTATGCAAGACATAAAAATTATCTTCCCGAAATACTTTCTATATCAAAAAAGCATGCCTGGATCATAGTCTTTATTACTGGTTGTGTGGCCTTGTTGTTATCCTTGCAGTCAAATTCGTTATTCAGGTTTTTATTTTATTACAACTCTTACCATCTGTTGGGATTAAATAATGTTGTCGGAATAATAACAAGGGCAATGACTTTATTTGTAGGTTTAATGATGACTGCCGCGTTATTTAAAATTTTGCCAGATAAACAAACAAAACTTGTTGCAATTGGCAGAAACTCCATGGTCGTATACATAGGACATTTTTATATTGCTTATTATTTCCACAATATATTTTACAATCTAACTGAATTTAATATTTTACACTGCTGTCCAAGATAGCTCAAATATCAAAATGCACTCCTCTAATAGCAAGGCTTTGTAACTCGTTCTTGGACGCATTTAAAATCAGGTTGTCCTTTACGGTTTCAGTGTTATTTTCACGTTACTTGCTTTTAGCTGTCCAATACTCAGTCAAATAATCCAAGTTGCTCAAATTGCGGTACGGCAGGCGGAGTTTCATATGGTTTATCAAGCCACTCCAGTAATGATCGGTACGTAAACAGGTTCATCCTTAGCATTGCACTCATGTTTGAGAATGACCATTTCATTTTTGACAGATGATGCATCCATCTTATTATCAGAAGCGATATCATGGCTGTCCAAATCTGTATACGTAATGCATTCTCACTTGTCCCGATGAAAGTCTTTACGTTTAAAGTCTGTTTCAAGGTCTTAAAAAACAGTTCTATCTCCCAGCGTTCTTTGTATATTGCCCCTATGGTCGATGCAGCAAGTTTAAAATTGTTGGTGAGTATCTTTATTTCTTCCCGCTTCTCTTCGTTCCAGACCGTTACCAGACGGAGCTTTTTAGGGTATTTGATTTTGGTGTTTATGCCTGTAAGAATAATCTCATCATCTGAGCATACGTTGCTTCCGTGTGTACCACAGCCGTGAATTATGGTTTTGTAACCTATGTTTTCTTTCATTCTTGTAACAAAGAAAATCTTGCTTGTGTTCCACTTGTTGAATTGTTCAAAGTCCAGGTATCCTCTGTCTGCCGCTATTATTGATCCAGGTTTCAGGTTCAGAGTTTTTGAGATCGTGCTGTCATGTACCTTCGCTTCTGTTATTGTTACGAATGCAGGCATATAGTCACTTTGATCAAGAAGTACATGTACCTTTACTCCACCCTTGGTCTGTCTGTAGTCTGCCCATTGGAACAGTGAAAGACAGAGGCTTATTGTTGTTGAGTCAAAGAGAAACAGTTTGTTCTTGAACTTAAACTGTTTTCCGCTTGTTCCCAGCATATTCATTGAGCGAAAATGCTGAAGCTGGTTCCAGAAGTATTCTTCATATAGATCTGCGTTCCTATGCTCATTTGCATATGCAAGTGTTGAACGTTTGGGAGCTGATTTAATTCCAAGATGCTTTACTTTACCATTACAGCATAAGAGACCGTTTGTTATTTCCCTAAGTGAATCAGCCCTTGCAAGATGGGAAAAAAGCATGGCAACCAGTTGCTCTTTTGACGTAAATCCCTTTGCATTACGGTCGTTTCCGTGTTTCATCACCAGCTGTTCAAAATTTACTGGAGATAATGACATTTCAGATAGTATTTGACTAAACAGACTCATGCACTTTATCATTGTCCTGCCTCCGTGTTTTGTTTGGGATTCTTTTTGTGTCGCAACTTAATGATATCCCAATTCCGGAGGCTTTACTCTTTTATTTTCCTATCTTGGACACGAGTGATATTAAATATTATATTTATAAAACACCCCATACATTAAAAACATCATATAGGTTTCATTTAAAAATAATTAAGGGGATAATGGTATGCCGAAAATATGGACCTGGCTAGTAATTATGCTTGCAATAGTCGCTTCAGGATTTTCATTCCTCATATACAGCGGAAAATATGATAAACCTGCTACAGTATACACACTAGGAGATAGTGTCAGTTATTATAAGACAGAAGACAATGCCCGCAAATATATGCTTGCAGGCTGGAGCAGACAGGAAAAAGGATATACCTGGACAGACGGCAACGAAGCATCTATGCTTTTTGACGTACAAAACGCCGGAGATAAAAACCTGTTGCTTCAAATAAGAGCTTTCGCTTACCTCGGTGGAGACCTCCCTTGCCAGACCGTCGATGTGTACGCGAATGAGATAAAAACAGCATCATGGAAAATCACAGATGAAGCATGGCATGAGGCTGAAATTCCATATACGGCCGCAGGAAATGGTTTGCTAAAAATTAAATTTGTCATAAGTGATCCGACCTCGCCCAAAAACATCGGTCAGTCGACCGACGAGAGGAAGCTGGGAATTGCAGCTAAAGAATTAATTATAAATGTTATAGACTGAGCATTAACCGGCCTTTACAACAAGGCAGAGACTTGGGTATTTCAAAGACATGCTGCTGTTCATCAAAAGTATGTTCGTCTATTACACACATTACTTCTTTACTCTTTCGCTGACGCAACACAATAAGCAAACAATTATTTCTTTAAAATGAACAAAATGAACTTATGTATCAAATAAGTTCACCAATAATTGACTTTGTCCTTGGGATAATGTATATTCTTCTGAATTTAAATTTGATTATTCAACACAGGTTTGAGAGGCTGTCTCATAAATGCCTTTTAAGATAGAAGTTGTATTTTGCTCTTTAACAAAAAAACTATTTATTATGGAGGGAATATTTTATGATCAAGAAAACAACTGTATTTGCATTATTTATCTGTACTCTCGCACTCCTGCTTTTTGCAGGTACGAGCTTCGCTGCTACGACGATCAAGATAGGACATGTCCTCAACGCCGACCATTCATGGAACACTAACCTTGTCGGTTTTGCTGATGAGGTAAAGAAAGAAACATCCGGAAGGGTAAATATTCAAATTTATCCCAGTGGACAGCTTGGAAACGAAAAAGACGTTATCGAAGGGCTTATACTTCAGACAATTGACGGCGGACTCATCGGCGGCGGTTCTTTCCAGTCGATAGATCCAAAGTTCGGCATCGAAGCATTGCCTTATGCATGGCCGACACATGAAGCTGCCTACAAAGCATATGACGGAAAGATCGGCAACAGCCTTCTGGCTATACTTGCTAAAAAGGGGATAGTAGGTCTTTCATGGTGGGAAAATGGATTCAGACACATCACTAACAACAAGAAACCAATTGTAAAGCCATCTGACCTTGAAGGTATTAAACTCCGCGTAACACCTGACAAGATGCGCCTTGACACATTCAAGCTCCTAGGTGCGGCTCCCATGGCAATTAATTTCGGCGAACTTTACTCATCACTGCAGCAGGGTGTAGTCGACGGACAGGAAAACCCGTACGCAATTATTTATTCAAGCGCATTCTATGAGGTACAGAAATACCTTTCTAAATCCAGTCATATCTGGGGCTCAGCCCTCCTATGTGTGAACGACAGCGTGTGGAAAAAGCTTTCAGATAAGGACCAAGCCACTGTTAAGAAGCTCGCGGCAAAATGGTGCACCATACAGCGTAAACAGACCATAGCACAGGAAGACGACTTCCTTAATAAACTCAAGGCAAAGGGAATGAAGGTCAACGAAATCGACAAAGCTGCATTCCAGAAAGCTGTACAGCCTATTTGGAAGGAATATGAGAGCGTATTCGGCAAGGACCTTATAGACTTGGTCCGTGAATACGGGAAATGACACTGAGTGATGGTCCAAGATAAAAAATCAGAATATCTCAAGAGGGCTTACCGCCCTCTTGAGTTTTTACTTGCTGCTAACGTAATTGTGGTCTTTGTGTTAGTTATATTAGAAGTGTTCTCACGCTATATTTTCCATGTGTCTATAGAATGGGTAGCTGAGGTCACTCAGACACTTCTTGTCTGGTTGACCTTCGTAGGTGCTGCTGTGGCACTTCTCAGTGGAGATCACATGGTGATCAACATACTGCTGAATAAATCTTCACCTGGTGTCCGTAAAGCGTGGGAACTTATCGGAGACTTAGCGATACTTTCTTTTGTAGTCCCTGGATTGATCGGCGGTTATCACCTTGTTCTAAGAACGTGGGACATGACGACCACTACACTGCAGATCCCTGCCGGCATAATGTATCTCGCCTTCCCGCTGGGGTGTATTCTGATGCTTCCCATCATCCTGCGCGATATTATCAGCAAATTTACTAGGGAGTGATATATTTTGCTTATACTCATGACCGTATTGCTTATCGCAATCACGATAGGTATTCCGGTATCTTATTCTATAGCTATATCAAGCGTATGTTATCTTTTTTTTGAATCAACGCTTCCTCTTCTGGTCATAGCACAACGGATGGTAGTAGGGGTAGATTCATTCACACTCCTTGCGATACCTCTCTTTCTGCTGGCCGGCTCCATGATGGCTGAGGGTGACATCACCCCAAAGATAATGAGGTTTGCATCAAGCCTGGTCGGACATATCAGAGGCGGTATGGCAATGGTCATGGTCGTATCCTGTATGTTCTTCGGAGCTATCTCCGGCTCCGGAGTAGCAGACGTTGCCGCTATCGGTTCAATAATGTTGCCTGCGATGAAAGAACAGAAATATAAGCCTGCTTTCAGCGCATCACTGCTTGGCTGTGCCGGTTCATTAGGAACGATCATTCCGCCAAGCATAGTGATGGTAGTACTTGGCGTTACTATGGGGACCTCAATAGGCAAACTGTTTCTGGCAGGCTTTATTCCCGGTATTCTTGCCGGAATTTCCCTTATGGCAATAGCATATTACTTTGCTCGTAAAGAAAACTATCCGAAAATGCCTGAAGCCAACGGGAAAGAAGTTTGGGCGGCAATGAAGGATGCCTTCCTTCCGATGGTCACACCGGCAATAATTATCGTAGGGATACTCAAGGGTATATTCACTGCTACTGAGGCTGGAGCTGTCGCTGCTTTATATGCCTTTATACTCTCAAAATATGTTTATCACAAGATGACATGGAGACGTTTCCTTGAAATATGCCTTGAGGTTGCAAAGACCAGTGCAGTGGTACTCTTTATCATTGCAGCCGCAAGCCTCTTCGGGTGGATACTTACAGCAGAAGACATACCACAGAAACTAGCAGCCGCTATCCTCAGCATTTCTGACAATTACTGGATGATCCTGTTGTTCTTCAACCTTCTCTTGTTGGTCCTCGGTATGTTTATGGAAACTACGGCTATCATACTGATAATGATACCTATTTTCATGCCAATAATGCAGCAAATAGGAGTAGATCCGATACACCTCGGGATAATGGTTTGCGTTAACATGGCTATAGGAGCTAACACCCCACCGCTTGGAGTGGATCTTATGACAGCATGTAAGGTCGCAGACATCCCTTATGAAGATTCATTCAGGTATATTTCTTTTTTTCTGGCAGCAATGACCTTGATTTTGATACTGATAATAGCATTCCCTCAGCTTTCGACTTTTGTTCCAAATATGTTTATGCCGACGGAATAAATGATAAGTATTGTTCCATAATAAAAACAGAGGCTGTGCAAAAACTGCCTGCACGGCCTCTATTTATGTCCAAATTATGTCTTATCTTGCCACAACGGCAAAGAAAACCAAAGTTTCTCTCCCCGTATTCTTCAGACCATGAGACATTCCTTTTTTTGTCACAAAGATATCGCCGGGAAGCGCCGGATAGGAACCTCCGTCAAATTCATATATTCCTTCTCCCGAAACTATGGCGTAAACTTCTTCGTCACAATCATGAAGGTGAAATCCCACCGATGCTTCCGGCTCAAGTTCGATCCTTGACGCCATACTTATAGGTCCTTCACTTAGAGTGTCTGTGGAAGGGTATGCCACGCCCCTTCCCTTACCGTTCCGTATGTTCGACTTTACCGTACCCTGATCACTCTGTTTTATCAGCGGCATCTGAATTCCTCCTTATGTATTTGTTTTTCGAAACCTCGTAAATGTCATTGATCTGCGATATTCGCCTCTTTGCAGTTATTAATTTTTATGCACCGAATTGTTTTTTGCAAGCCTAAAATCCCCAGTTCACATTCACATGGAAAAACGCATGTTAATGATTTTATTCTGCATCTAAAATAGGCCTCTCAGACGCAAGAGCATATATTACTTGTTTAGACAGAGAAACTACAATCGAGTAGGAGGTTGCCCATTATTTGAGCAACCGTCCTCTCACACCACCGTACGTACCGTTCGGTATACGGCGGTTCGGTAACTTAAGCGCTTTG
>RZYP01000262.1 GCA_009930275.1 Negativicutes bacterium | reverse complement strand
TTCGCGGGTATGGCGTAATTGGTAGCCGCGCCAGACTTAGGATCTGGTGCCGAAAGGCGTGGGGGTTCGAGTCCCTTTACCCGCACTGATAGAAAAAAGCCTTGCATTTTTCTGCAAGGCTTTTTTCTATCAGCGCGGGTAGACCCGCTACCTTTTCTGACCCCTTCCCAAACCCTTCCCCAGGGAAGGGCTTTGCAGCAGACGGCTGCTTATAAATCAACCCTGCAGTTTTTCTGCAGGGTTTTTTATTTGTCACGATTGATAAGGGAAACCTCGTCCCGCGGAGGGTGGGACCCGGGTGTTTTAGCAACTGTTCACTGCAGTTTAAAACGGGCCATTTATTTATCAAATAATGCATATTATTTTGGGAATGATGTAATATATTCCTTACATTTGCAAAGTGAGAACGATTAGAAGAACAGAAGCGTTTGAGGAGTTCTATAACTCGGTAGAAGAGAACGTGCGGGAAAAGATCGACTATGCGCTTACTTTGATTGCACAAATAAAAGTAGTTAGTACAAAATTTATCAAAAAATTGGGAGGAACTGATTTCTATGAAATGAGAGTGTCTGTCAATAAAGAGTATAGGATTATTATTTTTTCAATAGACAAAGAAAATTTCATTGAAGCTAAAGAGATCCTTTTGCTTAACGGCTTTATGAAGAAAACAATAAAGGACTATAAGCCACAGATTAAGAGAGCAGAAGCAATAATAAAAAGATTATCAGAATGAGACCGGTAATTGATAAATCAAAGGTTGCCAATCTTTCGACTGCAAACGAAATGTTGGATGAAAAATATGGCAAGACCGGCACTCCTGCCAGAGATGCTTTCGAAGCAAAAGCAAAAGCATGGTACTACGCAGAAGTCCTGAAAGATGCCCGTAAGGCAGCCGGAATGACCCAGCAGAAACTGGCCGACAGAATCGGCAAAAAGAGAGAATATATAGCTTCACTCGAAAAAGGTGAGACTGATATGCAACTCTCCACTTTCATAATGATCTCCCAGGCCGTCGGACTTCAGGTCTTGTTAACTAACTGATTATGCGTTTCCCCGCATTCATTTCTGACCCCTTCCCAAATAAAAGCCGTTTGCACGATTGATAAGGGGAACCTCGTCCCGCGGAGGGAGGGACCCGGTTGCTTTAGCAACTGGGAGGTGTTTCCCGTTCAATACGTGCAACAGCGAACAAAATATGCCCTGCAAAAATTATCAAAAGGCTATGCTTTGCAGCTTTCTGTTGTATATCAAAGAATTATGTATCTTTATGTTATATTTGTCTTTAACGAAATAATTATATTAAGAATGATGAAGAAAAGGGAAGATATATTGTATCATCTGCTGCAGATTCTGGGGCAATCTGTTACGTGAATACTTGTAAAATGAGGGCATTTCTTTTCTTGGTTCTTTGTAAATTGTTAATATTGCTGATACCGGCTAGTGTTTACGGACAAAACAAATTTGTTGTAAAAGGGATCGTATGCGACTCATTAACAGGTGAATACCTAAACGGGGCTTCAATTATAAGCGATGTAGGACTACGAAACACATACACACATAGCGATGGGACTTACACCATAAAATTACCAAAAGGTGGCGTACTGCTAGATTTCAGCTACGTAGGATACATAACGCAAGAAGTACAACTCACAATTACCTGCGACACTATCCTGAACGTAAGACTACAGCCAAATCCGGATCTGGACGAAATCACCATATATGCCCGACAGACTGATTTGGGAGCTCGCAGTACACAAATGGGGACAGTATCTATTCCTGTGGCCCAGGTAAAAAAAGCTCCGGCACTACTTGGAGAACCCGATATAATGAAAATGGTTCAATTATTACCGGGTATCCATTCCGGGGGAGATGGTTTCGCCGGGGTGTATATCAGGGGCGGCTCATACGACCAAAACAATATGACAATGGGGGGAATAACCATATACAATGCTGAACATCTTAAAGGGTTTGTATCTGCTTTTAATCCCGACGTCATTGAAGAAATCGTCGTCCACAAGGGAAGTTTTCCCGCCCGGTACGGAGGGCACATTTCATCGGTAATTGAAGCCAAGATGAAAGACGGTAATTTTGAATCTTTCCATGGAGCAGGCTCCCTGGGCATGTTATCTGCTAAACTATTTGCCGAGGGACCTATCATTAAAGAGCAAACATCGTTCATTGTCTCGGCAAGAATATCGTATTTCAATTTATTTACAAGACCCATTCTGGAAAAGATA
>RZYP01000261.1 GCA_009930275.1 Negativicutes bacterium | reverse complement strand
CATTTCTTTATATTCGAAGTACACCCTCGCGGATTTTCTATCCTCAAGCTTTACCAGATGCTTGCTGTCATAAGCGGCGGTATATTGAAAGAATCCGCGCTTGGCTACCGGACTGCCATTTAGAAGGCAATCTCTAGTAGACGCTTTTAGCGCTAACTCGTCTCCGGCATTTATTGAAGGTACAAATAACGTTTTATGTGAGCCTGCACCTTGCGACAACGAGATACTGCCGGCAGCCATGTTTTGGAGTGGATAGATATAGCAGTCAAGACCGCTGGACGTTTCGCCAAGATTGAAAATAATGATGGTGTCTCCCGTCCGAACTACACCATTATGATAGCGAGGCGGGTTTGGTGAATTTCGTAGCATCGTGGATGTGTGGGGTGTATAGCCTGTAAGCTTATCGCCCTCCTGGATCTGAAGATCGGTGTAATAAATCTCACCCGTACAGTCGGTGATGAGAGGCCGGATAGTCACGCTCACTACTCGCTTTTCCTCTTTGAGTTTCAATATCTCCGCAAAGCGGATAAAGTTGTTGATGACCATTACTGACAGATACCTCCTCCTTTTAGGCAACAAAAAAGACCACCGAAGTAGCCTTGTTTGTTGTTCGATTGATTTCACTTTCTTAATAATGAAGACTATTAGTTACCACATGCTTTCATTAGCTCCTCGTGTGTGTAGCCAAAACTATAGTCCTCATCACACCCATGAGACAAATAGATGTCTGCTGCATCCCATACGCTAAGGGCTTCTCCATCATCGTCATCTTCATCGGGTTCACCAAAAGCAATGACGCTACCGCAAGAAGGACACTTCCAATCGCCATCACCTATGTAATCCATGCCAACGCCACACTGTTTTCCACAGCCATAAGATACCATACAGTTTTCCTCCATAATTCAAATGATTTTGTTTGATTATTTGCCTATTCATCAGCTTTCGCAGTTGATGAATCGTTTTCGTCAGGATAACTCGCAAAGTTTTTCTCACCACATTTTTTGCATATGATGTAAGCATTGTGGCTGCCTTCTTCACCTTCTGGAACGTATGTCGACCCAATAAGAGGTTCTCCACAATGTGTGCAAGTGCCTACATTCTGCAATTCAATGGATTGTAGAGAATCCTGTTTTGCTTTTGCCTTTTTTCTTAAAAGCTTATAAGTTATGAAACCGCCAACAGTAGTCACACCTAAAATAATGCCACCAACTATTAGTGTGTTTTTATTAATGCCTTTGGCAAAAAGCTTTTTGGGAATTATGTTATCTGGCTTCTGCTTTGTGGCAATACGGGAAACACCTTGTCTTATTTCACTTGAAGCACTTTTTAATGTCTCAATACCTGTTTCTATCACATCGTAGGTATAGGTGCCGGGAATATAGCCCCCATTTGTATATTGATTGCCGAAAAAAGGATGTCCTGTAGGAACTCCCATAACAATTTGCCCCCCTCTATTTAAGAAGTTTCTTTGACCAACTTGTCGAACCTCCGATTATTGCTCCGATGATAGGAACCACAAAAGGAAGCGACTTTATAAGAATATCGAAAACTCCATCAAGCTTTGCCGTTGGTGTTCCACCAGCCGCAGTTGCGGCAACTGTTCCCACAACCTCCCGAACCTTTAAATAATCATCCTCGTCAAGTTCGTCATCACTATCCAACAAAAGCATCACCACTTTGGGGAGAACCTCGTTTTCTTTGTTGTTATTAATTTCATAATCAAGAACTGACCGGATTGCAATATATTGTGTGAAGTTCATCGGCGTTTTATGGTTTTCAAGATTGCTGATAGTTTGCTTAGTCACTCCGATTTTTTCGCCTAACGTTTCTGCCGTCCACCCAGCAATCTTACGTATGGAAGATAGGTTTTGCTGTAGTTTCCTAATCTGTATTTCTCTTTCTTTTATTTTCTCAGACACAATAACATCACCTCTTATTTGGAAGTGTATCACGCGTCCTTTACCTTGTCAAGTAATTTGACCGAGTAAACCTTACCCGTCAAGCGTCCACATAATTTCGCAAACATGACCAACCCAGCCTGTAGCGATTGAGCCTGCTTGAAGCATAATGTCGGTGAAGAACACCTCACCCGTGCAATCCTCAACCACAAGACGGATGGTGATTGAACGCAATGTGCCGTAGCCTTTTGGCGAAGCGTCACGCGCCTGTATTTGAAAAGCAGCCATCGTCCACCTCCATTAAAATAAATCGATAAAGCGTGTTTCCGTGCTACCATCTTCG